>JAUWBD010000014.1 GCA_030605125.1 Verrucomicrobiota bacterium
AACACCACCGCCAGCGCCATCATGCTCGCGAGCAGCGCGCTCTCGCGCCACACCGCGACCAGCGTGGTGAGCAGCGCGATGTTGGAGAACCACAGGAAATTGATCGGCCCGTAGTGCCACCAATACACCGGCACGAGCAGGGCGACGAATGCCGTGTAGCACCACTTCAAGGCCGGCGGCAGGAGCCCACGCCGGTCTCCCGCCGACTCCTCCGACCAACCGCGCGCGTGGTGGGCACCGATCATGCCGCGACATTCGTGGCGCGGTCGCGGGCCCTCAAACGCCGCGGCACGAAACCGCCGGCCGCCGGGGTGTCCCTCCGGGGCGCCGGCCGGCCCGGGGTTCGGGGCGGCACCAGTGCGCTTGGCCGGGCTCCCTCGGGAGCCCGAGGTTTGCGTCCGCAGATCGGTTCACCGAAGCTGCGGAGCCGCATCATGAAACCCATCTCCGGCTACCATCTCGTTCGCCCCGAGGATCTGCATTGGCGCCCGTCGAATCTGATGCGCATCCCCAACGCGGATTACCTCGAGCGCACCGGGAGCGAGAACCTCGGGGCGCGACTCTGGCGGCTGCCACCGCGCAGCGCCAACACGCTGCACAAGCATGTCCGCTCGGAGGAGTTCTACTTCGTGCTCGAAGGCACCGGCCGCATGCGCGTGGGAGAGACCACGCTCACCGTGCCTCGCCATGGGGGCGTGCTGGTGGGGCCGGAGGAGCTGCGCCAGGTGTTCAACGACACCGAGGACGATGTGCTCTGGCTGATCGTGGGCGCGCCGGAGGAGCTGGAGTTTCTCCAAGGCTCGAAATCATCCACGGACCTTTCACGATTTTACCCGGTCGATCCGAAAAGCCTTCCGAAAGAGCTGGAAGGCACGGTCTGGCCCCCCGCGCCGTAGCAGCCGAAAGCTGGTCCCGACTGGATGAGCCCGGACGCGCCGACCGCCGCCGGGCACCGGATCAGCTCCCGCGCCGAGTCCGCTCGGGATTTGCCTTCGGGATTTCCTCGCGTCGCCGAGTCTGCCATATCCATCGCGATGACGCCCCTTCGCCTGCTCCCTTTTGCGCTCCTTGCCCTGATGCCCTTTGGCACGATGCTCTCCGCCCAGGCGCCGATCCACACCGTGAAAACGCGGCAGCCGCTGGTCGCGCTGACTTTCGACGACGGTCCCCATGCCAACAACACCCCGCGCCTGATCGAGCTCTTCGCGCGTGAGAAAATTCAGGTCACCTTTTTCGAGATCGGCAAACACGTGGCTCGGCACCCCGAGCTCGTCCGCGCCCTCGCCGAGGCCGGCCACGAGATCGGCAACCACAGCAAGACGCATCCGCGGCTCGGCGATATGACGCTCGAGGAGGTGCGGGCCGAGCTGATCGAGACGCAGGCCGCGATCCGCGAGGCCACCGGTCACGAGCCGAAGATCTTCCGCGCCCCCTTCCTCAACCACGGCCCACAGGTCTGGACTGTGCTCGGCGAGCTCGGCTTGCCCTCGATCGGCACGCGCTTGTCCACCAACGACTGGGCGACCGACGTCACCGTGGAGCAGATCGTGGAGCGCTCCAGCCGCGCCGAGGCGGGCGACATCATCCTGCTGCACACCTGGCAAAACAAGACGGTGGAGGCTCTCCCGGAGATCATCCGCAACCTGCGCGCCAAGGGCCTGCGCTTCGTCACGGTTTCCGAGCTGCTCGAGAGCGCGAAAAACGGCGGCGACTAAGGCTTGGCCGGCATCATGCAGCGTCGTAGGCGCCTATAGGCGCGTGGGAACGTCGCGACGGCCGCAATGAATTTTGCGCCTTTTTGCGGCCATCACTTGATCGATCTTCGCGTCCGCACGCCTTTGCGCTTTTTGTGGAGCCGCGCCTCAGCTCCGCGCGCTCCGCCCGTGCTCCAAGCCCTGCTCATCGACTACAACGGCTTCTTCGCCTCCTGCGAACAGCAGGACCGGCCGGAGCTGCGCGGGCGCCCTGTCGCCGTCACCCCCGTCGCCACCGAGCACACCTCCTGCATCGCCGCCTCCTACGACGCCAAGCGCGCCGGCGTGAAGGTCGGCACGCCCGTGCCCGAGGCGCGTCGGCTTTGCCCGGGCATCGCCATCGTCGAGTCCCGGCCCGAACTCTACCTGCACTACCACCAAAGACTTCTCGAGGCCGTCGAGACTTGCCTGCCCGACCGCGAGGTGTGGTTGATCGACGAGGTGTGGTGTCCGATCCCGCCGGGCATGCGGACGCCCGAGGCCGCGCTCGATCTCGCCCGCCGGCTGAAGCTCGCCATCGCCCGCATCGCCGGCGAGCAGCTCACCTGCTCGATCGGCATCGCGCCCAACGCCTGGCTCGCGAAGATCGCCTCCGATCTCGAGAAACCCGACGGCCTGGTGGTCTTCGAGCAGCACGATCTCCCGCAGCGCCTCTACTCGCTCAGGCTCCGCGACCTGCCGGGCGTCGGCGAAAACATGGAGCGTCGTCTCGGCGCGGCCGGCATCGCCACCGTCGAGCGCCTTTGCGCCGCGCCCGTGCATGAGCTCCGCCGCATCTGGGGCGGGGTGGAGGGCGAGCGCATGTGGCGGCGCCTCCGCGGCGAGGAGGTGCCGCTACCGCCCCGCCAGACCTCCTCCATCGGCCACGCCCAAATCCTCACCCCCGACCTGCGCAATCCCGCCGGCGCGCGCGCCACGCTCCACCGGCTCCTGCAAAAGGCCGCGCTCCGCCTCCGCCACGGCCGCCACTTCGCCGGCGGCATGCACCTCGCGCTCAAATACTCCCGCCGCGCCCGATGGAGCACCGCCGTCACCTTCGCCGACACGCAGGATACGCTCGAGCTCATCCGCGTGCTCAATCTCCTCTGGGAACGCCGCCCCGCCGGCCGCGAGGATCATTTCTCCGTCGGCGTCACGCTCTTCGGTCTTGTGGCGGCGAGCGACCACACCGACACCTTGCCCGGCCTGCTTGAGGAGCGGCCCGGCGACACCGCCCGCCGCGCCGCGCTCAACGCCACCCTCGACCACATCAACCGCAAGCTCGGCAAGCACTCGGTCGTCTATGGCGGCGCGCTCGGAGCCCTCGCCTACGCCCCCATCCGCATCGCCTTCCAGCGCATCCCGGATCTCGCCCTTGAGGAAGGCGAGCCCGACGGCGAACTCTTCCCCACCTCCGACGAACTCGCCGCCGCCCGCCGCCTTTGAACGCGGTCCAAGCCAGACCAACCGCGGATCACGCGGATGGGCGCAGATAATGACTGGTGAGCATCCGGCTTCTTATCCGTGATATCTGTGCGATCTGTGGTCCGATTCCGGTTCCCAAAGTCCAGTTCTTCACAGCCGTCGGTATAATGCTTTTTTTGTGACTTTTTGCGGCCATTGCTCTGGTTGAAACGGGGTGCACCCCAAACCAGGACGACATGAGATCGAGACGTTCTGCCGGCGTTACGACAACGACCGGCTCTACCTCGCCTATGCCTGGGGCCTGCGGGGGCTCGCCGTCGTTTGCCTGCTCTTGTTTTTGCTTTGGCCGCTCGGCTGGGCGCGGAGCCGGCATTGGGAAGCGGCCAGGACGGGTCATCAGATTAGAGTCGAGGAGGATATCCGCTTTGAGTTTTTCGGGTATCGAGTGGGCGACGAAGCTTACGCGCTGCGCGACCACTACTTCGGGGGCAATCCGCCCGCGATCTTCGGGCGACCGGACGCGGCGCGGGCGCCGGTCGTGTTTTATGATCCGGCCGATCCGGCGGCGCATGTCGTGCACCGACACCCTTCGTGGATGACGCTGTTGTTGCCGGTGCTGGCCGCAGGCGCCTGGGCCGGCGCGCGCCGATTCCGCGCGGCTGTCTCGGAAGAGATGCCGTAGAACACTGCGATAAGTCGTGTCGCCGGTTGCGCTGCGTGGCTTGACGTGGCCCGGGAGTTTTTGGCTTCGCGGTCAGTCGGCGCCCGCAGCCTCGCCCGCGGCGGGCGGGGAGGCGGCGAGGGCGAGGGTGCCACGATACCAGCGTTCGAGGGCGTTGCGCAGCTCGGGGCCGCGGACGGGTTTGCCGATGTAGTCGTTCATGCCGACGGCGAGGCAGCGCTCGCGGTCGCCCTGCATGGCGCTGGCGGTGAGCGCGATGATGTGCACCGGCGGCCGGTCGGGCGCGGGATGCTCGCGCTCGTGCCGGCGGATGAGGCGGGTGGCCTCGTAGCCGTCCATCTCCGGCATCTGGCAGTCCATGAAAATGACCGAGTAGGGGATGCGGCGGAGCGCCTCGAGCACCTCGAAGCCGTCGGCGGCGACGTCGGCGTGGCAGCCGATTTTTTGCAGGACACCGAGGGCGACCTTCTGGTTGACGATGTTGTCTTCGGCGAGGAGCACGCGCACGCGGCCCAGCTCGGCCCGAAGCTCCGCGGACAATTCACCCGATTGCGCGGGGGGAGGCGGATGGGCGAGCTCGATGGCGAGCTTGCGGCCGACGACCTGGACCAGGCAGTCGAGCAGGCGGGACTGGCGCACGGGCTTGGGCAGGGAGGCCTCGATGCCGACCTCGGCGCTTTCGTCGGGCGAGAGGAGGTGGCCCTTGGGGGTGAGCGCGACGAGGCGGGTGTCGGCGAGGGTGGGATCGGCGCGGATGGCGCGGGCGAGCGCGAGGCCGTCCATGCCGGGCATTTCGAGGTCGATGAGGGCGATGTCGTAGGGGCGGCCTTCGGCGGCGGCGGCGAGCAGGGCGGAGAGCGCCTCGGGGCCGTCGGAGGCGGTGCCGCGCTGGAGCTGCCAGGCGGCGATTTGGTGGCGCAGGCTTTGGCGGGCGTGGGCGTTGTCGTCCACGATGAGGACGCGCAGATCGGCCCAGCCATCGCAGGAGGGGGCGGTGGCGGCGGCGCTCGCGGGGGGCACCTCGAAGCGGGCGGTGAACCAGAAATCGGAGCCCACGCCGGGCTCGCTCTGCACGCCGATCTCTCCGCGCATCATGGCGACGAGTCGCTTGGAGATGGCGAGGCCGAGGCCGGTGCCGCCGTATTTGCGGGTGGTGGAGGAGTCGGCCTGGCTGAAGGCTTGGAAAAGGCGGGCCTGGGCCTCGGGCGAAATGCCGAGGCCGGTGTCGTTGACGTCGAAGCGGAGGACGATCTCGCCGGCCTCGAGCTGCTGGCGGGCGACGGAGAGGATGACCTCGCCGCCGTCGGTGAATTTGATGGCGTTGCCGAGGAGGTTGGTGAGGACCTGGCGGAGGCGCCCGGGATCGCCGCGGAGGCGCGGGGGCACGTCGGGGGCGATTTCGAGGACGAGTTCGATGCGCTTGGCCTGGGCGCGGGCGGCGAGCAGGTCCACGGTGTTTTCGAGGGTGGAGCGGAGGTCGAAGTCGAGGGTCTCGAAGTGGAGTTTGCCGGCCTCGATCTTCGAGAAGTCGAGGATGTCGTTGATGATGGCGAGGAGGGTGTCGGCGCTGGAGCGGATGGTCTCGGTGAACTCCTGCTGGGCGGGGGTGAGGGGGGAGTCGAGGAGGAGGCCGGTCATGCCGATGACGCCGTTCATCGGGGTGCGGATCTCGTGGCTCATGTTGGCGAGGAACTCGCTCTTGGCGCGGTTTGCGATCTCGGCGGATTCCTTGGCGGCGCGGAGTTCCTGGGTGCGCTCCTCGACGAGCTTCTCGAGGTCGGCCAACTGGCAACGCGCCTGGCGGGCGAGGCGCCATTTTTCGGTGAGGGAGGTGGCGAGCTGGAGGGCTTCGACGTTGTCGAAGGGTTTCTTTAGGATGAGGAGCTTGTCGGAATGGCCGAGGCGACGGATCATGTCGTCCCAGGAGTAGTCGGAGTAGGCGGTGCAGATGACGATCTGGATGTCGGGGTCGATCTGCCAGATGCGCTCAGTGGTCTCGATGCCGTCGAGGCCGGGGGGCATGCGGACGTCCATGAAGGCCATGGCGTAGGGACGGCCTTCGGCCAGGGCCTTGGTGACGAGGTCGATGGCCTCGCGGCCCTGGTAGGCGGAATCCACCTCGAAGCGGATGGCGCTGGCGGAGGCCGGGCTGTCGCCGAAAAGCACCTCCTCCATGGAGGCGGCCTCGCTCGTCTCGGCGGGGGCGGCGAGGATCTTCTGGAAGTCGGCGTGGATGGAGCGGTTGTCGTCGGCGACCAGGACGCGAAGGTTTTTTTCGAAGGGGGACGTGTTCATGGCAGGACGGGAGAGGGGCGACGGGGGAGGGTGAGGGTGAACGAGGCGCCTTTTCCGGGGCCGTCACTGTGGCAGCGGAGGGAGCCGCCGAGTTCCCTCGCGACACGGGCGCCGCCATGCAGGCCGAAGCCGTGGCCTTCGGGGCGGGTGGTGAAGCCGTGGGCGAAGATCCGGGCGAGGTTTTCGGGCGTGATGCCGACGCCGTTGTCGGCGACGACGATCTCGACGGCCTGGTCGCGGGCCGAGGCGCGAATGGTAATGGTTTTTTCGATACGGCCGGATTCGGCGCAGGCGAGGCCGGCGTTGCGCACGAGATTCACGAGGATCTGGAGGACCTTGTTTTTCTCGAGCTCGGCGACGATGAGCCGGGGGAAGTCGCGGACCACGCGGATGCCGTGCGGGGCGAGCTCGGCGGCGTTCATGCGGAGGGCGTCCTCGATGAGATCGGCCACGACGACGGTTTCCACGGAGCCGGAGACCTTGGCGTGGCTTTGCTGGGCGGCGACGATGTCGCGGATGTGGCCGACGTCCTTGCGGAGGTTTTCGAGCTCGGTGAGGACGGCGGCGTGTTCGTGGGCGAGGTCGCGGCCGAGGGTGGCGAGGTAGGCGGGGATGAGGCGGCCCCGGGGATCGGAGGAGAGGAAGGCGCCGAGGTCCTCGCGGTGGTCCTCGAGGAGGGTGGAAATTCTGGCGATGCGGGTGGCGCGGGAGCGGGCGACGATGTCCGCGACGAGGGAGGCGGAGACGTTCACGCTGTTGACCACGGTGCCGACGTCGTGGAGGACGCTGGTGGCGGCCTCGGCGATGCCGGCCTGGCGGGAGGTTTCGAGGAGTTGCTGATAGACGGCGACGAGCTCGGCCTCGGCGCGTTTGCGCTCGGTGATGTCCTGGATCTGGGAGATGAAGTAGTCGGGGCGGCCGTCGTCGCGACGAACGAGGGAGACGGAGAGGAGGGCGTGGACGAGGCGGCCCCGGGGGTGAAGGTAGCGCTTCTCGAGTTGGTAGGTCTCGATCTCGCCGGCGAGCATCCGGCGCACGTGGCCGAGGTCGGACTCGAGGTCGTCGGGGTGGGTGACGTCTTGGAAGGTGAGGGCGAGAAGTTCCTCCCGCTCGCGCCCGAGAATCTGGCAGGTGGCGTGGTTGACCTTGAGCCAGCGGCCTTCCGGGGAGACGAGGGCCATGCCGATGGGGGCGTGGTCGAAGGCGCCGTCGAAGCGCTCCTCGCTCTTGCGGAGCGCGGCTTCCATTTCTCGCCGCTCGGTGATGTCGTGGACGAGGGCGACGAGGCCGGAGACTTCGCCGGTGGAGTCGGTGACGGGGATCCGGTCGGTGCGCACCCAGATCTCGCGGCCGCCGGCGTAGGCGAGTTTTTCAACGACGCCCAGTTTCGGGCGACGGGAGCGGATGACCTCCAGGTCGTCGGCGTAATGGGCGTCGGCCTGTTGGGGAAAGAGTTCGCGGGCGGATTTGCCCTCGATCTGGTCCGGTCGGAGGCCGGTCATTTCGGTGACGCGCTGGTTGACGCGGATGAAGCAGTTGCGCGTGTCCTTGAACCAGATCATGGCGGGCACGAGGTCGAAGAGGGTGCGGAGCTCGGCGTGGCGCAGGCGGGCGGCCTCCTCGGTTTTTATGCGCGCGGTGATATCCTGCTTGAGGGCGACGAAGTGGGTGATGGAGCCGTCGGGATCGGCGACGGGGGTGATGATCATCTCCTCGTGGTAGCGGCGGCCGCTCTTGTGGAGGTTGATGACTTCGCCTTTCCAGATTCTGCCGCGGGTGATGGTGAGCCACATCTCCGCGTAGAACGTGGGAGGGTGGGCGAAGGATTTTTGGATTCGGGGATTTTGGCCGATCAGCTCTTCGCGGGAGTAGCCGGTGAGCTCGGTGAGGGCGCGATTGGTCCAGACGATCAGGCCGCCGCGGTCCACGATCATGACGCCGTGGGCGGCGGTCTCGAGGGCGGCGGTGAAGAGGCGTTCCAGCCCGTGGCCGGGGCTGGGCTCCGCGCGGGCCTGATTGGTCGGGTGCGGGCTCATTGGTCGGGGAGATCGCGGGCAAAGGGGAGCGTGAGGGTGAAGGTGGCGCCTTTGCCGGGGCCGTCGCTGTGACAGCCGAGGGAGCCGCCGAGCTCCTTGGCGGCGATGGCGCCGCTGTGGAGGCCGAAGCCGTGGCCGTGGCGGCGGGTGGTGAAGCCGTGCGCGAAGATGCGGGTGAGGTTTTCGGGGGAGATGCCGACGCCGTTGTCGATGACGGAAACGGCGACGCCGGACTCGCCGGTGCGGATGCGGACGACGAGGACCTTGTCCACCCGGCCGGCCTCGTCGCAGGCGTATTTGGCGTTGCGGATGAGGTTCACGAGGATCTGCAGAACCTTGTTTTTCTCGACGGTGATGACGGGGCGCCCGTCGTATTCGCGGACGATGTCCACGTCGTGCCGGGCGAGGGAGCCGGCGTTCATGCGCAGGGCGTCCTCGACGAGGTCCGGCACGGAGACCGTCTCCACCACGCCGGAGGTCTTGGCGTAGTTCTGCTGCATGGCGACGATGTCCTTGATGTGGCTGATGTTTTTGTGGAGGTCTTCCAACTCCTTGAGAATCGTGGACTGCTCCTTGGCGAGGGCGTCGGCGAGGGTGCCGAGGTAGGAGGGAATCATCGAGCCCTTGGGGTCGGAGGAGAGGAAGGCGGCGAGATCGTGGCGGTGTTGGTGAAGGAGGTCGCGGAGTTTGCCGACGTTGGGGGCCTTGGAGCGGCGGACGAGGTCGGAGACGAGGGTGGCGGAGACGTTGACGCTGTTGAGGACGTTGCCGACGTTGTGGAGCACGCCGGTGGCGACCTCGGCCATGCCGGCCTGGCGGGAGGTCTCGAGGAGTTCGCGATGGATCTGGCGGAGCTCGGCCTCGGCGCGCTTGGTCTCGGTGATGTCGCGGAGGAAGACGCTGAAGAGGACCGTGTCGCCGATGCGGACGGGGGAGACGGCGACCTCGACGGGGAATTCGTGTCCGTCGTGGTGGAGGGCGGTGATCTCGACCCGGCGGTCGAGGTGGGTGGCGTCGCCGGATTCGAGGTAGCGGCGGATGCGATGGCGGTAGGCCTCGCGGTCGGAGGGGGCGACCAGGGTGTCGGCGAGATCGCGGAAGAGGGCGTCCTGCGCCGACCAACCGAAGGTGGCGCAGGCCTGGCGGTTCCAGGCGGTGATGCGACCGGAGCCGTCGGCCGCGACGATGGCGTCGAAGGCGGCGTCCACGATGAGGCGGATGCGCTCTTCGCTGGCGCTGAGTTCGCGGGTGCGTTCCTCGACGCGTTTCTCGAGGTCTTTGTGGGCGGCGTGGAGCTCGGCGTCGCGGGCCTGGATGCGGGCGAGCATCTCGTTGAAGCCGTCGATCAGGCTCCCGATCTCGTCGTTCGCCTCTTTTTGGGCGCGGAGGGAGTAGTCTTTTTCGAGGGCGACGCGGCCGGCGACGTCGGCCAGCCGGGTGAGCGGGCGCGAGATGACGCGTTGCAGGCGGCGGGAGAGGAACCAGGTGACGAGCATGGCGGCGCCCATCACGAGGCTGGCGATGGCGATGTAGCGCCAGCGGCGCTCGTGGAGCTCCCGCAGATCGGATTCGATATAGATGGAGCCGACGATTTCGTCGCCGACGAGGATGGTGTGGAAGAGGCGGAGCGAGTCGGTGTTGAACTCGGCGCGGGCTTGGGCGGGTTCCGGCCAGGGGTGGACCATCTCGGTCTTGCGCCGGTAGGTGGCGAAGACGGCGCCGGAGGTGTCGAAGACGCAGGCGCGGACGATGTGGGGCTGCGCCTCGAGGCTTTTGAGCGTCTGGGCGGCGGATTCCTGGTCGTTGAAGGAGAGGGCGGAGGAGCTGTTGAAGCCGATGATCTGGGCGGTGATCTCGAGAGCGCGGGCCATGTCGCGGCGCAGGCCGACCTGCTCGAAGGTGATGAAGGCGGCGCACGCGACCAGCAGCGCCGCGCCGCTGGTGAGCTGGCTGATGGCGATCAGCTTTCGCTGGATGGGGAGTTCGCGGAAGAAGCGCATGCGCGGATGGGGCGAGGGAGCGCGGTCAGGGCTCTTTGCGAATGACGGTGGCGAGCTTGAGGAGCTGACCGCTGAGCCTCAGGCCGGCGCGCTCGCCCGCGCTTTGGTTGATCTCGAAACGAATCTTGTCGGCGACGAGGGTGAAGGTGATCACGCCGCCGCGACGGGAAAACTCGGTGGATTCGCCGACGGTGAGCAGGCCGGCGAGGTGGGGAATGGAAGGGGGCAGTCGTTTTTCCTCGCCCACGGGCACGAACAAGACGTGGGCGGCGGCCATCTCCTCGACGGAGGAGACGAGGATGACACGGACCTCGCGGCCTTTGGCGGAGCGCTCCTTGGCGAGGGAGGAGAGCTCCTGCTCGATCTGGTGTTTGCCGAGGACGGCGATCAGGAGGGGGCTGGCCTCATCCTCGAAGCGATGGGCCGGCCAGTCCACGTAGCGGGTGAAGTTGTAGATGAAGGCGGCCTTGATCTGGTATTCCTTCGAGACGGAAGTCTGGGCGCCGAGCGGCGACAGGAGGCCGAGGAGCGGCAACGCGAACGTCAGCGCGAGGAGCGCGAACGAGCGTGGCAGCCGGAGGGGGTGTGCGCGGGCCGAGGGAGGGAGGTGGGCGGCGGCGCTCATCTCAAAATCTCCAGGTGAGGCTGCCGTGGACGCCACGGGGGACCTCGGAAACGGGGGTCAGGTGGAACGGGGCCTGCTCGGGATGCTGATCCTGCAGGAGGTTGCGCCCGACGAGGGCGAATTCCAGGTGGTCGCCGTGGCGGTAGGCGAGGCGCAGGTCGGCCGTGAGGTAGGCAGGGACGTTGTGGAGGTTGTCCACGTAGCGGAGCTGGGCGTCGAGACCGAGGCGCCGGGTGAGATCGTGCGAGGAACGCAGCACCACCTGGTTTCGCGGGGAGGCGCGCTCGTAGGGGTTCGCGTCGGCGCCGGGCAGATCCACGAACAACAGCGAGTAGCTGGCGGAGATGCGCCAGGACGAGGCGGGCGAAACGGTGAGGGCGATCTCGCCGCCGCGGGTCTCGCCGGCGGCCTCGTGATTGGTGAAGGGCAACTCGGCCGTGCCGGGGGTGCCGGGGGCAAAGCCCGAGATGCCGCCGATGCCGACCAAGTTTTCGTAGCGGTTGTAGAACACCGCCAAGTCGAGGTGGACCTTGCTGGTGGGCTGGAAACGGTAGCCCAGCTCGGTCGCCCACAGCTCTTCGGATCGGACGTCGTCCGAACCGACCAGGCGCGGGACGAAGATGCCGCCGCCGGGGCCGGGGAAGGGCGCGCCGGCGGCGATGGCAAAGGCGTCGGAGTATTCGAGCACGGAGGGCGTGCGGACGGCGCGCGAGGAGGCGGCCCAGATCGTCTGCCGGGCGGTGGGCTTGAAGGCGGCGCGCGCTCCGGGCTGGAACTCGAAACCGGTGTAGTTGTTGTGCTCCACCTTCACGCCGCCGGTGAGGGTGAGGCGATCGGGGAGGAGGTGAAACTCGTCTTGGATGAAAAAGCTCCCGAGGTGGGATTCATGCCTCTCGTCGCGGACGAGCACGGTGAAGTTGTTTTGGGCCAGGCGGGTCTCCGCGTGGCGGTAGCCGAGGCCCCAGGTGATGTCGTGCTGCTCGCCCAGGCCGAAGCTGTGCTGGGCGCTGAGGTCGAGGGTGTCGATGCGGGTGTTGGCGCGGCGAGACTCGTTGCGCCGGGCTTGATCGTAGTAGGCTTGGATCTCGATCCCGGAGCGCTCGGACCAGTCCTTGGTCAGGCGGGCGAGGGTGTGGACGTTGTGCGCGTCGGTGGCGTCACGGGCGGTGCCGACGCTGGTGCCGCCTGCTTGCCAAACGAGTTTCGCGTCGTCGGCGGGATGGTGGTCGATGCGCACGGCGCCGTGCTCGCCCTGCCAGCTGTCGCCGGCCGGGCGGCCGTCGGGCAGCCGGAAGTCGTCGCGCGCGAAGGCCCCGGCGCGCACGCGGTAGTAGGTCTTGTCGTCGATGCGGCCGCCGTAGCGCACGTCGCCGCCGGCGCGTTCGACGTCGCCCGCGTAGGCCTGCACGTGCGCGCCTTGCGTGTCGCGCGCGTCGCGGGTGACGACGTTGATGACGCCGTTGACGGCGTTGGCCCCCCACACGGTGGAGCCGGGGCCGCGGATCACTTCGACGCGGTCCACATCCTCGAGGACGAGTCGCAGCGAATCCCAATGCACGCCGGCGAAGAGCGGGGAGTAAACGGCGCGGCCGTCCACGAGCACGAGGAGTTTGTTGGCGAAGACGTTGTTGAAGCCGCGGGCGGAGACGGACCACTCGTTGGAGGAGACGGAGGCGACGTTCAGACCGGGCACGACGCGGAGCACGTCGGCCAGGTGGGTGGCGCCGGAGCGGCGGATCTCGTCGTTGGAGAGGACGGTGATGGCCGCCGCGGTGTCGGAGAGCTTGCGTTCGCGTTTCGAGACCGAGGTGACGGTCTCGTTCATCAACTCCTCCAGGCTGAGGTCGGCGTAGGGTGCGCGGGTCGGGTGGGCGAGGACCTCGTGATGCGCCGCGAGGGCGGCGCAGAGCGCGGCGATAAGCGACCGGCGGCGGAGAGTGGAGGGGCGCGGGAGCGTGGCGATGCGGGCCATGGGGGGAAGCTTTAGAAATGCCAGGTGACCTTGGCGTGGACGCTGCGGGGGACCTCGTTGACGGTGCCCCCGAGGATGCCGGCGGCCTCGGGGTGAGAGGGCTCGAGCAGGTTTCTCCCGACGAGCGCGACCTCGAGGTTTTCAAGGGGCCGGTAGGCGAGGCGGAGGTCGGCGGTGAGGTAGGCGGGCGTCTGGTAAATTCGGTCCACGTAGCGCGCCTGGGCGTCGATCTGGAAGCGGCGGGTGACATCCCAGGCGGCGCCGAGGGTGGCCTGGTGACGCGGGGCCTTGAGCGGATCGGTGGAGACGAAGCCCGCGGGGACCTCGAGATCGACGAGGATCATGCCGAAGCCGGCGCGCAGATGCACGGACTCGGTGGCGGCGTAGTCGGCGAGGAGTTCGCCGCCGTAGGTTTGCGCGCGAGGGCCGTTGAGCACCGGAATCTCGGCGTAGCCGAAGGGCGCGCCGGGGACCCAGCGGGTGACGGGGCCGTAGGTGAGGAGGCCTTCGTAGTGATTGAAGAAGGTCGCGAGGTCGAACTTCAGGCGCGGGCTGGCCTGGATGCGGTAGCCGAGCTCGACCGTGTGCACGACCTCGGACTCGGGGTCTCCGTTGCCGGTGAGGATGGGCACGAAGGCGCCGCCGGGCGTGAGGATCGGGGGGGCGACGACGTAGGCGAGGAGGTCCTGCGATTCCCATTGGCCGGGGGTGCGGACGGAGCGCGACACGGCGCTCCAGAGCGTCTGGTTCGGAGTGGGCTTGAACAGCGCGCGCAGGCTGGGCTGCACCTCCACGCCGGTGACGTCGTTGTGCTCGAACTTGGCGCCGCCGGTGATAAAGAGGCGATCGGGCACGAGGGCGTATTCGTGCTGGGCGAAGGCGCTGTAGAGGTGCTGTTCGAGGTGCCGGTTGCGCCCGATGGTCAAGGGGCCGGAGGGGAGCGCTTCGGTGATGATGTGGCGGTAGCCGAGGCCCCAGACGGTGATGTGGCGGTCGCCGATCAGGAGGGTGTGTTGAAACTCCACGTCGTAGGTGTCGATCGTGGAGATGGACCGGGGCGCGTCGTTTCGGTGCGTGCGGTCGTAGAAGACCTGGACCTCGACGGCGGAGTCCGGGGAAAGATCGTGGGAGAGACGCGCGATGGTGTTGACGTTGTAAACATCGGAGACGCCGGCCTCGAGGTCGGCGGCGGTGTAATCGGCCTGCCAGGTGAGATGGGTGGACTCGCCGCTGTAGTGGTCGAGTCGATACCCGGCGTGACGGCTATCCCAACTGTCGTCGTAGCTCGTGCCGGCGGTCGGGTGGCGGTCGCGGGACTGCCCGGTGGCGAAGACGCGGTAGTAGGTGTTGTCGCCGAGCCTGCCGCCGTAGCGCGCGCCGCCGAAGGAATCGAGGTAGTCGCCGCCGCCGCCGTAAACGAGGCCGCCCTGCGTGTCCCGGGCCTCGCGCGAGGTGATGTTGATGACGCCGTTGACGGCGTTGGCCCCCCACAAGGTGGCGCCGGGGCCGCGGATGACCTCGATGCGGTCGAGGTCCTCGAGCATGGGTTGCTGGATGTCCCAATAGACGCCGGAGAAGAGCGGGGTGTAAACCGGCCGGCCGTCGATTAGGACGAGGAGCTTGTTGGCGTTGGTGACGTTGAAGCCGCGGGGCGAGACCGCCCACTGGCTGGCGTTGGCGGAGGAGACCTGCATGCCGGGCACCATGCGCAGCGTGTCGGCGACGTGGGTGGCGCCGGAGCGCTGGATGTCTTCGTGGGAAAGGACGTAGATGGCGGCGGCGGTGTCGGAGAGGCGTTGCGCGCGTTTCGAGGCGGAGGTGACGATCTCGTTCATCAACTCCTCGAGGGTGAAATCCGCATAGTGCCGGGCGGGCGTTTGCGCTTCGGCGACGGCGGCCCAGGTGACGCAGATCGTGACCAGCAGGGAGGTGCGGCGACGCACGGGCACGAAAGGCGAGGAAGGTGTGGATCGCATGGCGTGGCGTGGAGCGTTGGTGTGGGAGCCAGGCGGGCGGATGCGCGCCCGGGTTGGATTTGGGGGAAACTCAGGATGGTGGCGCCGTAAAAAAGGTGTTTAGGGAAAGGCCGACGCGGCTTTGGGGTAAACACCCCCAAACATTCGGGCCTTTTGCCCATGCCCCGACGTGGTTCTCGGTGCGTGTAACTGCGGGCACCGGGCGCGGCGGTGCCGATCCGCGCATGGCGGAGAGGAGTTTTCCCGGGGTGCCGAGGGTGCGATCGCTGGGCGCGCCGCCGGAGAGTGGTCGCGGTCGTCGCAAGCGACGACGCTTACGGCGACGGGCGGGTCAGGGGGTGCCGGGGCCGGCGAATTTCTCGATCTTGGGGAGCAGGCGGTCGAGCTCGATGGGCTTGGTGTCGTAGTCGTCGCAGCCGGCGGCGAGCGCCTGCTCGCGGTCGCCGGCCATGGCGTGGGCGGTGAGCGCGATCACCGGGATGTGGCGCGTGGTATCCGAAGCCTTGATACGGCGCGTGGCCTCCCAGCCGTCGATCACCGGCAGGCTCATGTCCATGAGGATGAGCGCGGGCGCCTCGGTCTGCGCGAGGTCCACGCCCTGCTGGCCGTCCACCGCGATCACGATCTGGTAGCCGCGCCGCGTGAGGCGGCGGGAGAGCATGTCACGGTTCATCTCGTTGTCTTCGACGAGGAGGATTTTTGGCATGGGGGAAAGCTGGGGACTTTGTTTTTTTACGCGAAGACGCGAAGATCGAACCAAAGAGCGCGAAGAGGAAGAACGGAAACGAAAGCGCGGAATCCTTCGCGGCCTTGGTTTGGACCTTCGTGTCTTCGCGTTAAAATTCGGGGCTTCAGCGCTCGGCGGCGAGGGCGGAGTCGAGGTCGGGGACGAGGTGGAGCACGGTGTGGAGGCCGGCGATCTCGAAAAAGTTGCGCAGGGCCGGCGTGAGGCCGGCGAGGAGGAGGCGACCGCCGTGTTTGCGTTGCTCCTTCTCGGCTTGGAGCAGCACGCGGAAGCCGGAGCTGGTCACGTAGTCGAGGGCGGAGCAGTCGAGAGCGACGGAGGCGGGGCCGGAGGAGAGGCGGGGTAGGAGCTCGGCGCGGAGCTCTTCGGAGCCGGCGTTGTCGAGCTTGCCGGCGAGGGTGAGGACGGTCCAGGAGCCGCGGGTGGAGGGCGTGATTTGCATGGTGAGGCTGGTTTGGAGCGGGCGGCGGGAGAAAGGCGAGCGCGGGCGGGGTTACGTTTGGGTGACGGCGGCGGGGTTGGCGAGGGCTTGTTGCGCGAGGGCGAATTGGCGGAGCAGCCAGACGGCGCGTTCGAAGAGGCCGGTGACGTAGAAGAGGTCGGACTTTTGCGCGTGGTCGAGGGCGGTCTCGGAGGCGAGGAGCTGGCGGCGGAGGCGCTCCATGAGGTCGCCGCGGTCGGCGGTGAGGCGGAGGAGGAGGGCGAGGTCGTCGGGATCGGAGGCACGCGTGGTGTCGAGGGCGGTGAGCAGGAGGGTGTCGAGGCTCTCGAGGAGCGAGTCGAGCAGGGGAGCCGAGGCGGAGCCGGGGCCGCGGAGGCGGGCGAGGGCGGCGGTGAAGTCGTGGATGGTGTCGGTGAGGGAGACGACGAGGGCGTGGCGTTGCTCGAGGGCGAGGAGGCGGGCGGAGGCCTGGGCGTCGGGCGACTGGCCGGCCAGTTCGCGGAGGTAGGCATGGATCTCGGCCGCGACCGTCTGGGCGGCGCGGTGGCGCACGGCGGGCGGGACGGCGGCGGCGGGCTGGCGCAGGGTGTCGAGCTGGGCGGGAAGCTGGGCGAGGAGCGCGACCTGTTCCTTGTCGGCGAGCTCGAGGGCGGAGTCGGGGTCGGCGAGGGCCTCGTTGGAGATGAAGCGCGGGCGGGAGAGGTCCTGCTCGTCGGTGGGCGGGGAGAGGCGGGCGAGCCAGGCGGCGGCGGGGCGCGAGCCGACGAGGGCGGCGAGGACCGCGGTGGATTGGAGAAAGAGAAAGGCGTAGGCGAGGCGGACCGGGGAGTCGGGCGAAGGGGCGAGCGCGGCGGAGAGCGAAAGCACAAGGGGCGCGCCGCTGTAGTGCTCCACGTAATACAGGGTGCAGAGCGCGAGGCCGGAGACGCCGTTGATGAGGGCTTGGTAGAGGGCGATCTGGCGGGGCACGCCGCGGAGGTTGGAGGAGAGAAGGAAGATCGAGAGGCCGACGCCGGCGCCGGTGCCGAACATCATCATCGCGGCTTGGTCGAGGGAGAGCAGGCCGCCGTGGGCGAGGGCGATGGCGATGACGGCGATGGCGGAGGAGGACTGGACGAGGACGCGGAGGAGGGCGCCGGCGACGAAGGTGGCGAGCGCGGAGCCCTGGATGAAGGCGGCGAGTTCGCGGAAGCCTTCGAAGGAGGGGAGCGGCGCGAAGGCCTCCTTCATGAGCTGGAGGCCGAGGAAGAGCAGGCCGACGTGGAAGAGGGCGGAGAGGGCGGGGCGGAGACGGGCGGGGCCGAGGTCGAAGGCGAGGGCGAGGCCGGCGACGCCGAGGAGGTAAAGGAAGGCGAGGTGCGCGTTGAGCGAGGCGAAGAAGACGAGCGGGACGGTGCCGAGGTTGGCCCAGGCGACGATGGGGAGCGCGTGGGCGACGGACATGAGGCCGCCGGAGACCAGGCTGGTGAGGATGAAGGCGACGGCGGTGGAGCTTTGGGTGACGGCCCCGAAGAGAAAACCGCCGGCGCCGGCGAGGAGGGGGCGGCGCGACCAGGCGGCGAGCTGACGGCGGAGGCGGCGGCTGGTGAGGCCCTGGAGGTGGGTGCGGATGCCCGAGACGCCGTGGAAAAAGAGGGCGAGGCCGGCGAGGAAGAGGGCGGCGAGCTCTGACATGTCAGAGAATGACCTCTAGCCGACGCAGGCGGCTGGTCTGACATGTCCAATGACCAAGGACCATTGGCTTAAGCGGGCGGGACGCTGGTCGAATCACGGCGCGAGGCGGGTGGCGCGGAAGCAGAGCCAGAGGGAGGCGAAGACGGCGAAGGACGCGACGATCCAGGTGATGCGGCGCAGGACCTCGTAGCGGGCGGCGGCGCGGGCGAACGCGCTCTTCAGCTCCGCGGTGGTTGACGCTTCCATGGTGGCCGCCAAGGCGTCGAGTTTTTCGTCCAAGGCGCGGTCGATGCCGCGCACGGCGGCGTCGGTCGCGAGCGGATTGGCGGGGTCAAAGGAGGACAGGGCGACGCGGTAGGCTTCGCCCAGGCGGGTGTGCTCCTCGAGTGCCTCCGAGAATGGCGAAAGCTCCAGGGCGGACTCGCGCGACGCCAGGATCTCAAGGTCTCGACGGACTTCGGCCTCGTGGCGCTCGAAGCGGTCGCGATAGGTGGCGAGATCCTGCAGGTCGCGGCCGCGCAGCAGAACGTTTTTCCACTCCTGAACCTGGGTTTTGAAGGCGGCTCGGGCGCGGACGGTGAGCACAAGCGCGTCTTCGGCGGCGTCGAGGCGCGCGAGGTCCTCGGCGGTTTTTTGGTTGGTGTGGTGGAGGGCGAAGAGGCCCGTGGCGCCGAGGAGGAGGACGAGGAGGGAAACGAAGGCCGCGACAGGGAGCAGGCTGGGGCGGGCGGGGCTCATTTTCGGGCGGCGAGAACGAGTAAGAGAACGAGGACGATTTCCCGGGCTACATGCCCATCACCGGGGTGGCGGTGCGGAGGACGCGGGCGAGGGTGTCGATGGCGGCGGCGACCTCGCGGCCCACGAGATCCATGCGGGCGAGGGTGGCGATGCGCTCGCTGCGGGCGTGGTAGCGGGCGTCGTCGAAGATGCGGGCGAGGAGGTGGCTGGCGGTGAGCAGGCTGATGAGGATGGCGTCGCGCGGGTCGGGAAGATCCTCGCCGAGGATGAGGGCGGAGAGGCGGGTGCGCACCTCGACGCGCTCCTGGTTGTCCACGGTGGGGTAGCGGCGGACGCCGAAGACCCAGAGGAATTTTTTCTCCTGCTGGCTGAGGATGCCGCGGGCTACGAGCCGTTCGAGGGCGGCGCGTTCGAGGGTGCTGCGCTCGGAGGCGAAGACGCCGAGCCAGTGGGAAACGGATTGGGGGGCGGGGGCGCTGGCGATCTGGCCGAGGGCGCGGTCGAGCAGGGGATCGCCGGTGGGGGCGCGGTCGAGGACGACGAGCTGCTGCGGGTCGGTGTCGATGCGGTTGGCGAGGGCGAGATCGGCGAGGAGGGCGCCGGCGAGGGCGTAGTCCAAACCCATTACAGGCATGGGACGGAGGGCGCCGGTGGTGTCGTCGAGGGCGAGGAGGAGGATCTCCTCGACGAAGGAGAGCGGGGAGTGGGGGTGGGCGGAGGGAGTGGCGGGCGTGGTCATCGGCGGCGGGGCTGGGGGTTACAGTGCGGAGGCGAGGTCGGCGCGGACGTCGAGGACGGTGAGGAAGCCGGAGAGCTCGAAGACCTCGCGGACGGAGGCGGGGAGGGCGACGAAGGTGGCGCGGCCGCCGGCGGTCTTGAACTTCTTGGCGGCGGAGAGGAAGACGCGCAGGCCGGCGGAGCTCACGTAGGCGAGGGCGGAGAGGTCGAGCACGAGGACCTTGGCGCCGGAGGCGAGGGTGGCGTCGATGCGCTGTTCGAGGGCGGGGCTGGCGAGACCGTCGAGGCGGCCGGCGAGGGCGAGGACGGTGGCGGTGGGCTGTTTGGTTTCGGTGATTTCCATGGTATGAGCGGGAGAGGGGGAGGAGAGTGGCGGCGGCGTGCAATCAGGAAGCGGCCGGCGTGCCGAGGATGCGTTCGAGGGTGAGGATGTTGTGCGGGCCGCGGCGTTCGTAGGCGGCGTGGGTCATGAGTTTTTTGACGAGGTGCACGCCGAGGCCACCGATGGGGCGGTCTTCTAGGGGCGCGGAGACATCGACTTCGGCGCGGGCGAGGGGATCGTAGGCGGGGGCGTCGTCGGTAAGGGTGAGGCGGATACGGCCTGGGGCGGGGGCGCTGAACTCGACGGTGAAGGAGCGGGTGCCGGGGGGCTGGTCGCGGTGACCGTGGTGGATGATGTTGGTGATCGTCTCCTCGAGGGCGAGCTGGAGCGCCATGAGGTCGGCCATCGGCAGCTCGAGCGCCTCGGCCCAGGTCTCAAAGGCCGCCGCGGCGCGAGAGATCTCGGCAAGGTCGTTGACGAGGGTGAGCTGGAGCGGCGCGGGGGCGGACATGGGGCGGAGGGCGGCGGGAGGAGTTAACCACTAATGGACACTTATGGTCACTAATGGAGCGGAGGCGGATGGCGAGTGGCGGATGGGTGACGATCGGGTGGCGAACGAGGACGATTGTTTAGACGTAGAGTTCCTGGAGGAGGGCGGCGGCGGGTTCGTCGAGCTGCTCGCGGCGGCGCACCTCGTCGAAGCGGTCGAGGAGGTCCTCGGCGCGGAGGCGTTTTTTCTCGGCGCCTTGGATGTCGTGGAGCACGCGGCCGCGGTGCATCATGATGATGCGGTCGCCGAGGCTCACGGCCTGCTGCATGGAGTGCGTGACCATGAGGGTGGTGAGTTTTTCGCGACGGATGATCTCGTCGCTGAGTGTGATGACCTGGTCGGCGCTCTTGGGGTCGAGGGCGGCGGTGTGCTCGTCGAGGAGGAGGAGGCTGGGGCGCAGCCAGGTGGCCATGAGGAGCGTGAGGGCTTGGCGCTGGCCGCCGGAGAGGGAGCCGATGGCGTTGTCGAGCCGGCCTTCGAGGCCCATGCGAAGGGTGGACACGCGGGCACGGAGGTCGTCCATGAGGTCGCGGGAGAGGGCCCAGGTGAGGCCGCGGGCGCGGCCGCGGCGGGCGGCCATGGCGAAGTTTTCCGCGATGCTCATGTTGGGCGCGGTGCCGCCGAGGGGGTTTTGGAAAACGCGGCCGACGAGGCGGGCGCGCTTGTGCTCGGGCCAACGGGTGACGTCGTGCCCGGCGATCTCGATCTTGCCGTGGTCGGGCAGGAAGGTGCCGGCGACGGCGTTGAGGAGGGTGGATTTGCCCGACCCGTTCATGCCGAGCACGATCACGAACTGGCCGTCGGCGAGCGCGAGGTCCACGCCTTGGAGGGCGCGGACTTCGTTGACGGTGCCGGGGTTGAAGGTTTGGCGGAGGCCGCGGATGGAGAGCATGGGAGGTGGGCTCGGCGGGGGAGAACGGGCGGAGGAGAAAGAGAACGATTAAGAGAACGAGAACGATTGGTCAGGCGGCGCTTGGGACGCGGCGGAGTTTCTTGGCGAAGCCCGGCAGGACGAGGGCGGCGAAGACGAAGACGGCGGTGACGAGCTTGAGGTCGTTGGGATCGAGGCCCCAGCGGAGCGCGATGGCGACGAGGAGGCGGAAGAGCACGGAGCCCATGACGGCGCCGATGATGGTGACGCCGAGGCTGCGCGAGCCGGTGAGGGCCTCGCCGATGATGACGCTGGCCAGGCCCCAGACGATCATGCCGATGCCCATCTGCGCGTCGGCGAAGCCTTGATACTGGGCGAGGAGCGCGCCGGAGAGGGCGACGAGGCCGTTGGAGAGGGCGAGGCCGAGGATGAGGTGCGTCTCGACGTTGGCGCCGAGGGCGCGGATCATCTGGGCGTTGTCGCCGGTGGCGCGCATGGCGGTGCCGAGGTGGGTGCGGAAAAAGAGAAAGAGCACGACGCCGACGGCGGTGGCGGCGAGGAGGGAGAGGAGCAGGAGCGTGAGATCGCCGGAGGCGACGCGCCAGCCGGCGAGGTCGATATACTCGGCGCGGAAGAGTTTTTGCCCGAGCTGCTCGCCCCAGGTGGCGAAGCTGGTGTGCTGCATGAGGGGCACGTTGGAGCGGCCCATGACGTTCAGGTTGACCGAGTAGAGGGCGGTCATGACCAGGATGCCGGCGAGGAGGGCGTTGATCTTGAACTTGGTGTGGAGGATGCCGGTGAGCGCGCCGGCGGCGGCGCCGGCGACGGCACCGGCGGCGGTGGCGACCACGGGGTTGTGGCCCTTGACGAGGAGCACGGCGGCGACGGCCGCGCCGAGGGTGATGGAGCCGTCGGTCGTGATGTCGGGCATCGAAAAGATGCGGAAGGAAATCAGCACACCCATCGCGAGGAGCGCGAGGATGAGGCCGATGGTGAAGGCGCCGAGTAACAGGGTCATCGGGGAGAAGGAAAAAGATTATGAGAAGGATCAGGCGGAGATGGGGGCGAACCAGAGCGCGCCGCGGGCGAACTCGCTCTCGCCGGCGCCGGTGATCTCGCGCTGGTCGGCGAGGAGGTGGAGCAGGGCTTGTGGGGCGGAATTCTCAAACAGCTCGGCGATGGTGGCGGGCAGTTCGAGGCGTCCTTTGCGGATCGGGCGGTAGGGGAAGGCGGCGGCGTGGAAGTGGCCGCGCAGCGGGACGTCCTTGGCGAGCGGGCGCAGCCAAGGGGAGAGCTTGTGGCCGGGGCGGGCGACGACGCCGACGACGAGCGAGGTGCCGTCGCGGTGGGCGCGCTCGGCGGTGAAGGAGAGCCAGTCGCGGATCTGCGGGAAGGCGAAACGGTCGGAGGGCGCGGCCTCGAGGGGGCGGCGAAGCGTGGCGCCGACGAGGCCGGCGTTTTCGGCGTAGAGGACGAGCGCGGCGGCCTCGGCGCCGGAGAGCTCGAGGGCGGTGGCGGCGAGCTCGGAGAGCGGCACCGCGGGGGCGTCGTCGGCGGCGGAGAAGCGGGCGAGGCGCGAGAACTGCCCCTCGCCGCGCAGGCCGAGGGGGAGGTGGCCCTGCGGGACAAAGCCGGCCTGGCAGAGGGCGAAGTCGGGGCGCGCGGAGCCGTCGGTCGGTTGGAAAACGGCCGCGCCGGAGATGGCGAGAAATTCGCCGAGGCGGGCGGAGGCCTCGCGGGGATCGGGCCCGAGCGCGCCGAGGCCGAGCGCGAAGACGGCGGGGCCGAAGGCGAGGGGTTTTTGTAACGGAGGTATGGATACGGCGGTGGCGGGGCCGGCGGGGTCGCCGAGGGCGGCGAGCGTGAGAGGCGCGGCGGAGGCGGAGAGCGTGTGGAGCTCGTAGGTGGCGCGGGCGGAGCGGTGTTGCGCGGGCGCGGCGGAGGGGGCGGAGGGGGCGGAGGCCGGCTGAAAGGCGGTGCTCCCAAGGTCGGCCAGAAGCATGGAGAGGCCGGCGAGCTCGAGGACGGAGCGGGCCTCGGCGGAGACGGGGCCGAGGGAGAACTCGCCCTTGATCGCGCGGAGCTGCTTGTAGGCGGCGAGGAGCACGCGCAGGCCGGCGGAGCTGATGTAGGGCACGGCGGCGAGGTCGAGGCGGAGGCGGTGCTCGCCGGCGCGGATGGTCGCAGAGATGGCGTCCTGGACGGGTTGGCACCAGTTGGCGTCGAGGCGGCCGGCGAGGCGGAGCGTGACGAGATCGGCGGCGCGGGCGGTGGTGATTTCCATTGGAGAGCGGAGGGGGCGGACGGATCGGGCGGGTGGTGCGGATCGGTTTGCGGACTACTCGGCGACCTTGGCTTCGGCGAGGAGGGCGGGGGGCAGCTCCATGCCGACGGCGCGGGCGTGGGCGGGGGAGACGGTGAGCTTTACGGTGGGCGGAAGCAGGAAGGGAATGTCGGCGGGCGAGGCGCCGGCGAGCACCCGCTCGATCATGCGCACGGTCTGCTCGCCCACCGCGTGGTAGTCGCGGCCGATGGCGATGGGCGCGCCAAGGGGCACGGTGGAGCTGTTGAGGCTGAAGAGGGGCTTGCGGGCGCGACGGGCGGCCTGGGTGATGCTGGTGAAGCCGGCGGTGGTGAGGTTGTCCGAAACCTGCACGATGGCGTCGATGCGGCGGCCGGCGAGGGAGGCGGCGGCGTCGGGGAGTTCGGTGGCGGTGTTGACGGCGACGGTCTCGAGGTGGATGCCGCGGGCGCGGCAGGCGGCGGAGAGGGCGTCCTTCACGTCCACGGAGTTGGTTTCGGCCGGGCAGAAGAGCGTGCCGATGCGGCGGATCTGCGGGTAGTGGCGGGCGAGGAGGTCCAGCATCTCGTCCACGGGCGCGAGCACGGAGACGCCGGTGACGTGGGGCAGGTGGTCGGTGAAGCTTTTCCCGGCGCCGGCGGCGATGGGATTGGCCACCATGGTGAAGACGATGGGGCGGTCCTTGACCCGGCGGATCGCGGCTTGGAGCGAGGGCGTGGAGATGGGCACGAAGATATCGGTGCGGTCGGTGAGCGCGGCGTCGTAGATCGCGCCGAGCGTGGCGATGTCGCCCTGGGCGGAGCGGAGGCTGAGGACGTAGTCGCGCCCGGCGACGAGCGGGCTGCGGGCCCAGCCGGCCTTCATGCCTTCGAGCGTCTCGTCGGCTGGGGCGTTTTCGTTGTAGAGGATGAGCGCGATGCGTTTCGGCGCGGCGGGTGGGGCGGAGAAGATTCGCGAGGGTGCGGGGGTGGAGGCAGGTGCCGGTTGGGCGGCGGCGCTGCCAGGCTCGGCGGTGAGTTCGGCGATCAGGGCGGGGGGAAAATTCAGTCCAAGCGCGGCGGCGGCCTTGGGATTGAACGCGACCTGCCGGATCGACACGTCCTCCATCGGGATGCCGGCGGGCGACTCGCCGGCGAAGACGCGCAGGAGTTTGCGAGCGGCGGCGCGGCCGGAGGGGCCGTAGCCGGGGCCCACGGCGAAGACCGCGCCGACGTCGAGGTAGGCGGGGTCGGCGAGCACCAGCGGGATGCGGGCCTTGGTGAGCGTGCCGGCGATGGCGTCGATGGCTTGGAGCGCGGTGTTGTCGTCGGCGATATAGACGAGCTCGACGCGGCGGGTGACGAGGGCTTGCACGGCTTGGACGGCCTCGCCGGGGGTGGCAATGGTGAGTTCGGTTAACTGGAGGCCCGCTTCGCCGGCGGCGGCGCGAAGCTTGCGAATGGTGGAGACGGAGTTGGCCTCGCCGGCGTTGTAGAGCACGCCGACGCGGCGGGCCGCGGGGAAGGCGCGGCGAATAACATCCACTCCGGCCGCGACCGGGATGCTGGTGCCCACGCCGGTGATGCGCGGATCGTGGTCGGTCCAGGACCGGCCGATGCCAGCGGCGATGGGATCGGTGCAGTAGGTGAAGACGATGGGCTTGGTGCGGACGACTCCGAGCGAGGCCTGGATGACGGGCGTGCTGAAGGGCACGATGACGTCCACGTCCGAGTGGGCGAAGTTTTGCAGCATCGGCACGATGTTGACCGTCTCGCCGGAGGCGTGGGCGCGGAGGACGGTGAGGTTGCGCCCCTCGACGTAGCCGGCGAGGCGGAGCTCATCGAGCAGGCCGTCGGCGCAGTCCTGCCAGCTGGGCTCGGGCGTGTAGTAGGCGAAGGCGATTTTCTTTGGCGGGAGCGGGGGCGGGGTGGCGGCGGCGGGCTCGGGGGCGGTGAGCTCGGCGATCAACGCGGGGTCGAGTTGGAGGCCGAGGGCGGCGGCCGCCTTGGGGTTGAACGTCACCACGCGCACCGAGACATCCTCCATCGGGATGCTGGCGGGCGACTCGCCGGCGAAGACGCGCAGGAGCATGCGGGCGGCGGCGCGGCCCGGAGGTCCGTAGCCGGGGCCGACGGCGAAGAGCGCGCCCGAGTCGATGTAGGCCGGGTCGGCGATGATGAGCGGCACGCGCGCGCGGGTGAGCGTGCCGGCGATGGCGCTCATCGATTGCAGCGCGGTGTTGTCGCCGGCGATGTAAACCGCCTCCACGCGGCGGGTGACGAGCGCCTGGGCGGCCTGGATGGCCTCGCCCGGGGTGGCGAGGGTGATCTCGTGCAGCTGGATGCCGGCTTCGGCGGCGATGGGGCGAAGTTTTTGGATGGTGGAAACGGAGTTGGCCTCCGCGGCGTTGTAGAGCACGCCGAGACGGCGCAGCGAGGGGAAGGCGCGGCGGATTACGTCCACGCCCGCGGCGACGGGGATGCTGGTGCCGACTCCGGTGATGCGCGGGTCGTGGTCGGTCCAAGAGCGTCCCACGCCGGCGGCGATGGGGTCGGTGCAATAGGTGAACACCATCGGCTTGGTGCGGACGGTGGCGAGGGCGCCCTGAATGACGGGCGTGGTGAAGGGCACGATCACATCGACGTCCGAGTGGGCGAGGTTTTGCAGCTTCGGGGCGATGTTGACGATCTCGCCGGAGGCGTGCGTGCGGACGATTGTGAGGTTTTGCCCCTCGACGTAGCCGGAGAGCCGCAGCTCGTCGATGAAGGCGTCGGCGCACTCCTGCCAGCCGGGTTCGGGCGTGTAGTAGGCGAGGCCGATCTTCTTGGGTGGGAGTGGGGCGGAGGGACGGGGCGGGGGGGGCGGGGCGGATGATGCCGAGGAGGCGGGTTGAGCGGCGGCGCTTCCGGGGGCGTGGCGCTCGACGCCGTTTTCGTCGATGACGAGCGCGGCCGACTCGAGCAGGTCGGGCGGGATGGACCAGCCGGGGCGCAGGCCGGCGAGGGCGCGGAGATTGAAGACGAGCGTTTCGGGCACGACGTTTTCGACGGGGATGTCGGCGGGCGTCTTGGTGCCGGAGAGGACCTCGCCGGCGAGCAGGCCGACGAGGCGGCCGACCTCGGTGTAGTTGGCGCCGACGTCGAAGAGGCCGCCCTTTTTGGCGTTGGGCGGGATGACGGTGAAGACCGGCACGCGGCCTTTGCGGCCGGCGGCGATCACGGTGTCCACGGCGCTGAGCACGGTGGTGTCGCCGCAGACCCAGAGGGCTTCGGCGCCGCGGGCCACGAGGGCGTTGGCGGCTTCGGACACGCCGGCGGAGTTCTCCACCGTGGTTTCGAGGAGGTTGATGCCGAGGCGGCGGGCGGTCTCGCGAGCGAGGGCCATCTGCGCCTCGGCGTTGGACTCGGCGGCGTTGTAGAGCGTGCCGACGGCCTTGAGGTTCGGGTTGAGGCGCTTCGCGATCTCGAACGAGCGGGCCACCGGCTGGAGCGTGCCGTAGCCCGCGAGGTGGGGCGGGTGGTCCATCGGATCGGTGTCGCTGATGCCGACCCCGGCGGCGGAGGGCAGGGTGACGCCGGCAAACAGATGCGGCGTGCGGCCGGCGCGGTTGGCGCTGGCGACGGCTTGGAGCGAGGGCGTGCTGATGGTGAGCAGCAGGTTGTAGCCGCCCGAGGCCATGCGTTGCGCGATGGTCTGGGCGACGGGCATGTCTCCCTCGGCGTTGAAAAATGCCAGGTCAAAGTCGCGGCCGTGTTGCCAGCCGCGCTCGGCCATGCCCGCCAGCATGCCGTGGCGGAGATCGTCGAGCACCATTTGCGAGGCGTGCTGGAGGATGGCGACGCGCGGGCGCGGTGCGGACGGTGCGGTGACTTCGCGGGCGGCGGCGGCGGGTTTGGCGCGCGAGCCCAGATCCGAGTAAAGCAGGATGGCGGAGGCCGCGAGGATCAGGAAAAGGCCGAGGGCAAGACGGCGAAAAAAGACCAACATATGCGCAGGAGCACGGAGTGCCGGCGGCGCGTCTTCAACGTCTTTTGACACGTGGAGGCGATTGGCGTCGCCGCGGGCGGATGGGGGCGCTGGGTAATTCTGGGCGAAAAGCCATGCCTTCGTGGGGGCCTCCTCTGCTTTGGGTCAGGGCGCAATCGGAGCCTTCAAGGACACCACGGCCGCGAATACCGGCTTTACCGCTCTCTCCATCCCATTTGCCAAGGGCAGGCCTGCCGTCTCGCCCTCGGGCGAGGCGGTTTTTTGCGTGCGTCTTTAGACTTTGGCGTAGTTATTTCACCGATACGTCACGCCCGCGGTTTGCCTGGGCTGATCCGGGAGGTGCCATCGGAGGCGCCATGTGCCACCACACGACGTTTTTTTGCTTCGCCCCTGGTTCCGCCCCGCGCCGCCTGTCCGGCTTTACTCTCATCGAGCTGCTCACCGTCATCGCGATCATCGGCATCCTCGCCGCGCTCCTCATTCCGGTGGCCGGCCAGGTGCGGCAGACCGCGCGTTATTCGCTGACAATCGCGAACCTCCGCACCTGGACCACCGCGACCGTGGCGTATGCCCATGAGAACCGGGGATTCGTGCCGCACCAGGGCAATGTGCTGGGCAACCCCGCCACTCCGGCCAACGGCGGCCTCATCCAAGGCATCCCGGCTTGGTATAACGCGCTCCCGCGATACGTCGGCAACGGGGTGGCTGCGCTCGCGGACGTCCCGCTGAACGCGTTGCCCAAGGTCGGCGATCGTTCTCCTTGGGTGTGTCCCCAATTTCAGGACGGCGCTTCAGGCCAGCCTTGGCTTTCCTACGCGCCGAGCGCCTACCTGAGCAACACGCCTTCCGCCGCGAATCCCTACATCACGAATTTGAACCGGCTCCCGGCGCACGTGGGTTCGGATCTGAGCCGTCTCGTGTTGTTTGGAGAGACGACCAACGGCGCGGTCGGCACTTCGGGCAACGGGTTCCCCACCTGCACGCCCAACACGAGCAACGACAGCGATGGGCTGTGGCGTTTCAACCGGTGGGGCGGGGAGCGAGGCAAGGCCGGCGTAGGCATGGCCGACGGGAGCGTGCGGACGTTCAAGTCCGCCGAGCTGCGCGCCATGGGCGGCGGTGGCGGCGCCGTGGCGACCAACAAGCTCAAGGGCGACAATCCGTCGGGCATCATCTGGCAGACGCGTCCGTGATCCGCGCCGTGCAAGGGATGGTCGCGCCGCGGGGCGCTCAGGTGTCGTGCGTGGCGGCGCGGCGACGACGCGCTTCGGAAGGCCGCTCCGCGGGGATGCGGGCGCGGGTGGCGCCGGGCGTGGAGAGGCTCAGAAAGGCGAAGGCGAGCGCGGCGAGCACGCAGGCCCAGAGCTGTTCGCCCAAGGGGTAGAGGCAGAACGCCGCCACGAGCAGGAGCAGGGCGGCCGCGCCGGAAAAGGTGAGAGACGGCTCGGAGTTGTCGCGGAGATTCTTCATGGTGATTTCCTCCATGCGACGCCGGTGAGGCTCCCGCTGTTCCTGCTGCGGTGGTCGGTGAATTGGCGCAGGGGATTTTCCGTGGGGCGGGGAATCAGCTTCGAGCGGCGGCGCGGGTGAGGCGATCACGGATGGCGGGGGCGAGGCCCTCGGCGCCGGCGGGTAGTTCGGCGTGAAGGCGTCGCCAGCCGGCGGCGTCGAGCGCGCGGAGCGCGGAGAAGAGGCGGCGCGCGATCTCGCGCAGGTCGCCGTCCGCGCTCAGGGCGTGGAGGCGAGGGTCGGTGACCCCGTCGTGCGAGGCGGCGGGGCGACGCAGGAGGAGGGCGGCCTCGTCGGGCGCGAGGCGGGCGAGGGCGGCGGCGTCGAGGCGCGGATGCAGGACGAGCGGGGTGCGCGGGCTGTAATGGCGGGCGAGCATGCCGGGCGCGGGCGCGGCGACATGGGCGGCGAGGCGGGCGGGGCGGGGGCGGGCGACGGGGAGACCGAGCACGCGCTCGATTTCCTCGACGGCGAGACCGCCGGGGCGGAGCAGGCGCGGGGATCGGGGGCGGGTGAGGTCGATGATGGTGGATTCGACGCCCACGGAGCACTCGCCGCCATCGAGGACGGCACGGAGGGAGGTGCCGGCCAGGCCATCGCGCACGTGGGCGGCGGTGGTGGGGCTCACGTAGCCGAAGGGGTTGGCGCTGGGGGCGGCGAGGGGGCGGCCGCTGGCGCGGATGAGCCGGCGAAAGAGCGGATGGGCGGGCACGCGCACGGCGACGGTGGGCTTGCCGGCGGTGACGATGTCGGGGACCTCGGCGCGTTTGGGCAGCACAAGGGTGAGCGGCCCGGGCCAGAAGGCGGAAGCGAGGGCGAGCGCGGCGTCGTTGACGAGGGCGACCCGGGCGATGTCGCGGGCCGCGGCGAGGTGGACGATGAGGGGGTCGGTGGTGGGCCGGCCTTTGGCCTCGAAGATGCGGGCGCAGGCGTCGGCGGAGAGGGCGTCGGCGGCGAGGCCGTAAACAGTCTCGGAGGGCACGCCGACGATCTCGCCACGGCGCAGGGCGGCGGCGAGGCGTGTGAGGTTGGCCGGGGTGGGGCGCAGGAGGCGCGGCCGGGAGGCGGATGGGCGGGAAGCGGGCATGAAAAAACCGGGGAGGCGAAAACGCGGCCCCGGTCTTGGGAAACGTTGGCGAGGCCGGCTGCTTACTTGGCGAGCAGCATGGCGCGGCTGCGCTTGATGGTCTTGGTGACGCGGCGCTGCTGCTTGGCGGAGAGGTGGGTGTATTTGCGCGGCAGAATCTTGCCGGTATCGGTCACGTAGCGGACCATCAGCTCGGGCTGGGTGAAGGGGAAAGCCTCGGGCGTGAGGGACTGGGTGGCGGTGGTTTCGGTGGCGCTCATTTTTGAAAAAGAGGGAAAGGGAAGCGGCGGAGGCCGGGTGGTGTCAATGGCGATTCGGAGGGCGAAGAGGGCGGGGGAAAAGAAAAGCCCCCGCAGGGCGGGGGCTTGAAGCGGGCTTTTTTAGACCGAGGCTTTGGCGGGCTCCTTTTCGTCGCGCGTGCCGGGCTCGTCGTCGGAGGACGAGGCGACGACGTAGTAGTCCTTGTAAGACTTGTCGTAGTATTGGGCGTAGTAGTAGCCGGAGACGGCGAGGTTGAGACCGTTGAGGACCGCGCCGAAGCAGGTGACGTTGGAGTCGAGGAGGCGGCGGGCGGCGGCTTGGGCGGCTTTGCGGCGGACCTTGTTGAAGAAGATCGTGAAGATCGAGCCATCCACGAGCGGGAGGACGACAAGAGCGTCGGACACGGCGGCAAGCGGCGGCGTATCGATGAAGATGCGGTCGTAGCGCTTGCGGAGATCCGAGATCATGATCTCGAAGCTCTTGTTGTTGAGAATCTGGGTCGGGTTTTTGGCGCGACCGCCGGTGGGGATGATGTCGAGGTTGGGTTGAACCTCACGGAGCGTGACTTCATCAAGCGTGGCGGCGCCAGAGCAGACATCGATCACGCCCTTGAGGTTTTCCCTACGGAAGGATTTGTGGATGTTGGGCTTGCGGAGGTCGCAATCCACCACGCAGACTCGGTCGCCGTGGGCGGCATAGACGAGGGCGAGGTTGGTCGTGGTGAAGGATTTACCTTCGCCGGGGATGGTGGAGGTGGTGAGGATGACCTTGGCGTCCTTTGCGTCGTCGCGGAGACGCAGGCTTGAGTGGAGCGTGAGGAAGGCCTCGGCGACTTGGCGATCGGCGTTGTTGATAACGATTTGCGCCTTGTCGGGCTGCTCCATCTTTTTGATCTGCGGGATGATGCCAAGAAGAGGGAGGCCCACGACGGACTCGATGTCGAAGGAGCTCTTCACGCGGTCGTCGATGAAGGCGACGAAGAAGGCGAAGGCGAGGCCGAGGCCGAGGCCGCCGACGACGCCGACGCCGATGTTCAGGGGGATATTGGGCGCGACGTAGCGATTCGGCGCGGAGGGCACGGCGGTGTCCACTTTGCGGACGTTTTGCAGCTCCATCGTCGCGATCATGTTGGTCTCGCGCATGCGGGCGACAATCTCGGCAAGGATCTGCTCGTTGATCTTAAAGTCGCGCTCCTGGGCTTGGTATTGGACGGCGAGGCGGTCGAGTTCCAAGGTGTCGTCTTCGGCGCGCTTGAGGGCGGCGCGAGCCTCGATGTCGTTGCGTTTGGAGCTTTCGAACTCGGCCTCGATCGAGGCGGCGGAGGAGGCGAGGGCGCGGGTGAGTTCCCGTTCGGCTTGGGCGAGGGCGTTGGAGGCCTCGATCATGCGGGGATGGCGGTCCCGGTAGCGCTCGCGGAGCTGGGCGATGGCGATTTTGTGGGAGGCGACCTGCTGGGTGAGCTGGTTGATGATCGGGGTCTGCGCGATGAAGGGCAGTTCGGCGAGGTCGCCGCCAGAGGCGACGCGTTCTTGGACTTGCTTGTGCCGAATCTCGGACTCTTGGAGGCGAGCGCCAGTCTGGGTGACGTAGAGGCTCAGTTGCTTGAGTTTCTCGGTGACGATGTCGCGGCGCTGGTCGAGGGAGACCATGTCGTTTTTGCGGCGGTATTCGGCAAGGGCTGAGGCCTGCTCGTCCACGCGCTTGCGCTGCTGTTCGACGCGGATTTGGAGGTCCTCGACGCCGCGAATGGTGTCGTCGATGCGGACGCGGGAGTTCCACTGGATGAGCTCATCGACAAACATGTTGGCGATGCGCGCGGCGATGATGGGGTCGGGGTGGCGGTAGGAGACGGCCACGACGAGGCTGAGCCGGAGAGGGGTGATGCGGCGGTTGGCGCCAAGCACCTCGCGGGGGGTAAGCGGATCGCCCCAGCGGCCCTTCTCGTAGGGCGCCATGAACTGGCGAAGATCCTCGCCGGTGATGCGTTGGTTGACGCGCTCGATGATGAGCGCGCTCTCCATGACGCGAACCAGGGTGTTGAGGTCTTCGGTGGAGCGGATCGTGGTGTCCACGACCGCTTCCGTCTGCATCACGCGCGGGTCTTGGCGGAGGACCTGAACGCTGGCGGAGGACTCGTAGATTTTCGTCTGGCTGAAGGTGTAAACAAGAGCCGAGGAGAAGACGACGAGGAAGACGACGACGACATACCAGATGCGCTCGCGAAGGATGAGAAGGTAATCGTTCAGACTGCGCTGGGCGGAGCTTTCCCCGTAGCCGGAGCCAGGATATCCATAGCCGTAGCCAGAGTTTGCGTAATCGGCCGGGGCGGCGGCGCCGGGCACGTGCTTGTGATGCGAATCCATTGAAATAAGAGGCGGGGCGAAAATCAGAAGAATTTCTCGGGGACGAAGATCACATCGTCAACTTGGAGGGTCCAAGAATTGGAGGAACGAGAGTCAAGGAGACGGTCGGCGTTGACTGTGAAGGTGGAGGTGACGCCACGGTCGTCAGTGCGGGTGATGGAGACCTTGGAGCGGTCGGCGAGGCGGTTGAAGCCGCCGGCGCGCGCAATGGCTTCGAGGAGGGTGAGGCCGCGTTCGGGGGGGAAGGGCACGGCTTGGGGCGCGTTGACCATGCCGATGACGTTGACGGCACGCTCGGCGTAGCGGAGGACGATAACGGTGACCTGCGGGTTGACGAGGTAGTCGCGGTCGTAGAGCTGGCGGATAAGTTCCTCGGCTTGGCGGACGGTGCGATTACGGAGATCGACGGTGCCGATGAGGGGCAGCGAGATCGCATACTCTTTCGAGACGGACACCTCTCGGGTGAGGTCTTCTTCTTGGAAGACCTTGATCTGCAGGATATCCGACGGGCGAAGCATGTAGTCCACGGTGCCGGCGGCCGGGGCGGTGGCTACGGTGGACACGGCTTCGGCGGTGGTCTGGGCGCCAAGCGGGAGGACCAAGGAAATTGCCAGAAGGAGAGCGCGGAGACGAGAGCCGAACATGAGAGGGGAGAGGAAGGGGATGTGCATAGAGAACAAAAACGGGAGAAGACCGAAATCTTCTCCCGTTTGTTCCTTAATGGAAAGCCTGACTGTCAGGGCTCGCGCTTAGTAGCGGAGGTTGGCCGCGATACGGAAGACGTTGGCGGTAAACTCGGCGGCGGCGAGGTCGGAGCTGTTGTCGTTGATGGTGTAGCCGGCGTCGAAGCTCAGATACTCATTATAAGCGTAACCCACGCCCACGCCGGCGACAATGTAGTTGTCAGTGCGGTTAGAAGCGGCGGCGAGGTAATCGTAGCGGGAGTAGCCGAGGGTCGCACTGAGGCTCCACGCGGCGGTGAGGCTGGTGTTGACACCGAGCGCGATGGAGGAGGTTTCGATGCCGGCGGCGTCGGCGCCGGTCTCAAAGTCGTTGCTCAGGTCGAGGCTGAGCGTGGTTTTCGGGGAGTAGGCGTAGGCGAGGCCGGCTTTGACGCCGATGGTGCTGTCGTCGCCGCGGGCGGAATTCTCGTGGTCGCGGAGGGTGTAGCCGACACTGAAGCTGCCGGAGAGTTTCGGGGTGAATTCGCCGCGGGCACCGACGTTGAAGTAGTAGTCTTCGGAGTCCGCGTTGGAGGCCGAAACGATGTTCTTGCGATACTGGACGCCGGCGCTCAGGTCCACCTTCTCGGTGATGGCGAAGTAGTAGTTGGCCGGGACGGTGTAATTCTTCTGATTGGCGAAGGTGCCGCTCTTATACTGGGTGCGGGTGTAGCGGCCGCCGAGGCCGACCTTGGACTTCTCGGTGATGGAGTATTCGCCGTTCAAACCCGCGGCATACACGTCGCGGCGGACCAAAGCGGCGGCGAGACGGGCGTCGCGGGAGTTCTGGTTGAGCTCGCGGAAGGAGGCGTTGGCGCGGAGATCGAGACGGGCGCTATCGTAGCTGGAGTCGAAGAGCAGGTTGGTGAGGTTGCTGTTCAGCTCGTTATGGTCCGAGTAGGCGGTGAGGCGCTCGAAGGCGGTGAAGGAGCCCTTGGTGAGGGAGTTCTTGCCGAAGAGCAGCTCCACGCCGGGGGAGAGCTCGAAAATCTCGTCGGAGAGCTCGTTGTTGGGGGCGAAGGTGATGTTGTCTTCGTAGCGGACTTCGGCGCGAGCGGTGAGGAACAGCTCGGCGTTGTCACCGATCGCCAAGAAAGGCGCGGCGAACGCGGGGGTAACCGAAAGGGAAGAGAGCAGGGCCAGACGACGCTTGGTGATCATAGGGTGGAAGCTTGGATGCATGTAGTGGTCGGGATGAAAATTGGTGGCAAGCTATCTTTAGGGTCGATAACGGAGGATTTACGATTCGGCGCCTAAGGGAAGGACCCCGGAGCCAGACAGTAGCCTGAATACCTGTCAAACGCATCCTAGATGCGATTTTCCGTAACTGGTGCCGGGGCTTTCCCGGTGAGCGGGCGGGCGAGAGGACGGCGATGAATGGGAGATTGCAACCATCGCCCCGAAAATTGGACTAACGGCAACCCGATGCCTGATTCCCAATCTACCCCGGCCACGTCCCGTTCGGCGACGGCGGCAAAAATCACCGCGGACAACACCCGTCCCGCTCCTCCGCCGGCGGGGTGGAAACGCCTGCTTCCTTTTCGCGTGCAACGCACCGGGACGGGCATGCGGGTGCGGATCGCGTGGCGGCAGGCTCTTCTCACCCTGATGGTGCTGCTATTGCTCGGATGGCTCGGGGCGGCAGGCGCGGCGTATCTGTTCGTCAAATACAGGCGTGATTTCCCCGCGGTGCAGTTCTCGCACATGCTCTTCTACCCGGCGAGGCAGGAGCAGTATCGCGCGGCGCGCGGCGACTTCTTGATCGACCGGGCGAAGGAGCAGCTCAAGGAGCAGCAGTATCGGGAAGCCTTCTATAATCTTCGTGTCGGCTCCTCCTTTTCCCCGGGCAACCGCGACGGCCGCATGTTGCTGGCCCAGTTTTATGTGGTCTGGCAGCGCCCCGATCTCGCGCACAAGCTGCTGGTCGAAGGCCTCGACGCCAACCGCGCCGACCGCGAGTATCTCCAGACGCTGTTTAGCTTCCTGCTGCAGCGCCAAGCCGATCATGAGGTGATCGCCCTCACCGCCGACCTACTGGGCACGGCCAATCCGGGCGCGGCGATCGATGATCGCACCCGTCTGATCGCGATGGCCCGCGCCACCGCGCAGTTTTTCCGTGGCAACTACGACGCCGCCGAGGACACCCTTCGCGTCTATCGCCTGATGGAGTCGCCGGACGGCCAGATCCTCGCCCTGCGCATCGAGTGGGAACGCGGCGAGCGCGATACCGCCCTGGCCCGCTTGCAGGCGCTCACCGAGCAGATCCCGGAGAACGAACAGGTTTACGCCCAATACGCCGCCTATCTCCGCGAGACCGGCCGCGACGACGAGCTGCGTCGCCTCTGCGTGCTGCGACAGCTCTCCTATCCGGACCGGCCGCGCCCGCGCATCGATCTGCTCTACCTCTACGACAAGGCCGGCGACGAGGCGGCGGTGCAGACCGGCATCTCCGAACTCTTCCGGGACTTCCCCAACAACAGCGAGGTGCTCCTCGCGCTCGCCGATTTCGCGGCCAACTCCGGCCGGCCGGCGCTCGCGCGCCAGATCTACGAGTATTGCAAGGAGCATAACCTGCCTTGGGAAGGCCCGGCGCTGATGACGGTCGAGGCCTATGTAGTGGCAAAGCAATACAACGAGGCCCTCGAGGCCTGCCGGCAGATGATCAAGGACAATCCGGAGTGGGGCAAACGCTTCTACTCCGTGTTCAACGGCCTCCAGGCGATCGCCAACTACGGGCTCAAGGACATCGAGGCGGCCCAGCTTTTCCTGAACAACTTCCTCAATCAGGCCGGAGTGCGCGCCGATAACTTGGTGGCCGTATCCAACCGCCTGATGACCGTCGGCGCGAAGGATCAGGCCCGGCAGGTGCTTGCCCAAGCGGTCCGCACGGATCCGCTCAACCAGACCGCGCTCGTCGGCCTCATCCGGCTGGATATCGAGCTCGGCAACACCGACACTCTGCCGGCGAGTCTGCGCACGCTCCTCACGATGCGCAAACCGCCCCGGGAACTGCTCGAGACGGCCTACAATCGGCTGGCGAGCGACCGTTACCTGTTTGCCCCGGGGCGCGCCGCCCTGCTCGAGGAGCTGCGCGTCACGATCACCAGTCGTCCCACGCTCGGCGTCTCGAGCTGATTTGAAAACGCCGGGCGTCTCCATGGGATCGGCGGGGCGGCCCCGCCGTCCCGTCTAGGGGAAGTGGTCGGGGTGCGCGATGCCGACCATGCGCGCCGGCTCCGGCCGGCCCTCGCCCGCGAGGTAGTTGCATAGGCGCCAGGCGTGGTAGCCGAGGCGATCCAGCCAGCGCATCGCATCGAGCGCGTCGAGCGCCGGCGCGGGGCCCGAGGCGCCGTCGGCGGTTTCTTGGAGAAGCTGCCGCCGCCCATCGCGCCGCTCTTGGGAGAGCGCGAGGGATCGCTGCTCCACCTCCGCCAGCCAGCCCTCGGGCGCTTCGCCCCGCAGCCCTTGCGCGGCGAGCATGAGCAGGTGGCGACTGGCCTCGGCCTGGCGACGAATCAGGGCGTGATCCATGGTCGCGCGCCAGGACTGCGGCGGCTCCACCCGGGGCAATAATCGCGTGAGGTGGTCGAGCGCGTGCAGCAGGCTCACCCGGCCCCGCGACATGGGCTGGTCCTCGCGCAGGGGCGGCACCTGCGCGACAAAATTTTGGATGTCGCGCACGCCCTGCTCCAAGGCGCCGGCGTCGGTGGCGGGGCTGGCCGCCGGCGCGGCCCCGGAGGGCGGGTGAAGTTGCGCGGCGACGGCATCGAGCGCGGCGGCCGAGGCTTCGCGCACCGCGCGCAGGCTGGCTTCGACGGCGACGCTCGGCACGGACAGGAGGCTCGGGTCGAGGTGGCGCGTGAGCGCCGGGCCGCGGTCGGGCAGCAGGCGCTCGATCGCGCGCGAGAAGCGGTGCACGAAGGGCAGGAAGAGCAACACGCCCAGCGCGATGAAGGCGGTGTGGAAGGCGGCGAGGCTGGTGGCGCCGGGCTCAAGACCGAGGTGGAGCTGCGCCCAGCCGATGCCGCGCAAGAACAGGGGCAGCAACGCGAGCGCGATCAGCCCAGTGGCGAGGTTGAAGCCGATATGGGCGAGGGCGGTGCGCTTGGCGGGCACGCTGCCGCCGATCGCCGCGAGCGCGCCGGTGATGGTGGTGCCGATGGCGGCGCCGATGACGAGCGAGGAAGCCTGGGCGAAGGTGATCGATTCGGTGTGGAGCGCGGTGAGCGTGGTGGCCACGGCGGCGCTGGACGACTGCATCACCACGGTCATGAACGCGCCGATGAGCGTCATCAGCAGATGGCTCGCCGCGCCTTCGCTGGGCAGCGCCCCGAGATCCACCCGGCCTTGCAGGCCCTGCATGCCGGATTGGAGCGTGTCGATGCCGAGAAAAATGAGCCCGAAACCGCCCAAGGCGGGGCCGAGTGCCTGCCAGCGACCGCGACCGAGGAGGCGGATAAACGCGCCGATGCCGACGAGCGGCAGCGCGTAGAGGCCGATGCTGATCTTCAGGCCGAGGATCGAGACGATCCAGCCGGTGCCGGTGGTGCCGAGGCTTGCGCCGAGCACGACGCCCACGGCTTGGGGGAAAGCGAGCAGGCCGGCGCTGACAAAGCCGATCACGGCCACGGTGGTGGCGCTGGAGGACTGCACGAGCACGGTGACGAGCGCGCCGGAGCCGAAGGCCTTCAGCGGCGTGCCGGTGAAGCGCACGAGCGCCTGGCGGAGGGCCTCGCCGGCGAAGGCCTTGAGGCCGTCGGTGAGCAGCACCATGCCGAGGAGGAAAAGGCCGATGCCGCCGATGAGTTGGAAGAGCGTGTCGGTCATGGGGGTTTAACGCGTGGAAAAGGGCACGCAAAGCGCCGTGGCGTCGAACGAAAGCGCGGGCGCGTCGCGGGTCCCGGCCGCTTCACCCGCCCAGCAGCTCCGCCGCGATCGCGTCGCGCTCGGCGGCGAGGGCGGTCCCCTCCGGCGGCAGGTTCCGGCGGGCTCGTGCATACCAGTAGCCGGCGTTGCCCTCGTCGCCCTCCACGCGGTGCAAGTAGGCGTGCACCCAGCAACCCGCCCGCGCCTCGGCTCCCGCGCCGTGGTCGCCCGCATGCTGCGCCAGCGTGTGCGCCCGGGCCCAGTCGCCGCGCGCTTCGCACCAGAGCGCGAGCAGGGCCTCGCCGTGCTTCGCCGCCGCCGATTCGTCCAACTTGAAAAATTCTCCGGGGCTCATGCCCTCCACTCACCATCACGGCACCGCGGTCCTCCAGCTTTTTTGCGCGTAGGCCTTTGCCTTTATCCGTGCCGATCCGTGAATTCCATGGTCAATCATCCCGCATGACCGCCGCCGCGAATCTCGACCGCCTGCTTCTTCGCCTCGCCTGGGAGGACCTCGACCGCGCGCATCTGCGTCGTTTGGTCGAGCTCGCCCGCGACGAGGATCTCGCCGGTCTCGGACTCCTCAAAAAACCCGCACGCACCGGAGACCGGTCCACCGCCGCGCTCGTCACCACGCCCCGCCTTGGCCGCGCCCACCTCGTGGCCCGCACCGAACTCGTGGTCTGCGGCCTGCCCCTGATCTCGCTGATCCTTTCCGCCTACGGCACGCGCGCCGCGGTGCAGCCTCGCCTGCGTGACGGTCGCCGCGCCGCCCCCGGCGAGGTGCTCGCCACCTTGGAGGGCGATCCGCGCGTGCTCCTCGCCGCCGAGCGCGTCGTGCTCAATTTCCTCCAGCGCCTTTCCGGCGTCGCCACCACCACCGCGGCCCACGTCGCCGCCCTCGGCCCCGGTCGCACCCGGCTGCTCGACACGCGCAAGACCACCCCCGGCTATCGCATGCTGGAAAAATACGCCGTGGCCTGCGGCGGCGCCTGGAACCACCGCCTCGGCCTCTTCGACCGCGTGATGTTGAAGGACAACCACCTCGCGCTCCTCGGCTCGTCCGACGATCTCGCCGCCGCCGTCGCCCGCGCCAAAAAGGCCGCGCCCGATCTGCCCGTCGAGGTCGAGATCGACGATCTGGCGCAGCTGCCGCCCGTGCTCGCGGCCGGCGCCGACGTCATCCTGCTCGACAACTTTACTCCCGCGAAAATCAAAAAGGCCCTCACGCTCATCCGCGGACGCGCCTTTACCGAGGCCAGCGGCGGCATCACGATCAAGACGCTTCCCCGCTACGCCGGCCTCGGCCTCGACTTCGTCTCCACCGGCGCCCTCGTCCACCGTTCCCTTTGGGCCGACATCGGCCTCGACTGGCAATCCTAGGCAAGCTCCCGTCGCCCGTGCCCGCCCATCCTTCCGAACAACTCATCCTCCAGGCCCTGCTCGAGGCGGGCGAGGACGGCCATGTCTCCGGCGAGGCGCTCGCCCGCGCGCTCGGCGTGAGCCGCGTGGCGGTGTGGCAGCACCTTGAGAAGCTCCGTGAGCAGGGGCTTGAGATCGCGAGCCAGCATGCGCGCGGCTACCGCCTCGCCTCGCGTCCCGATTTTTTGCACCCCGCGCTCATCGACGCCTGGCGCCGGGCCGACGCCGCCGCGCCGCGTATCCATTTTTTCCCGACAGTCGGAAGCACCAACGACGAGGCGGCCCGCCTGCTCGCGGCGGGCGAGAGCGCGCCCTTCGTCGTCCTCGCGCGCCGCCAGGAAAAGGGGCGTGGCCGCCTGGGGCGCGCCTGGCACAGCGCGGTGGATGGCAACCTCTACCTCAGCTTCGCCTTCCGCCCTCAGGTGGAGCCGGCGCGCATGCAGACCTTCACGCTCTGGATGGGCGTCAACGTCTGCGCGCTCGTGGCGTCTTTTTGCCGTGTCGTGCCCGGGATCAAGTGGCCGAACGACCTGCTCTTCGACGCTCGCAAGGCCGGCGGCATGCTCACCGAGGCCCGGCTCGATGCCGACCGCATCCACGACCTCGTCTTCGGCCTCGGCCTCAACCTGCGTCCGCCGGCCGGCGGCTGGCCCGACGAGCTCGCCGTGCGCGCCACCGCCCTCTCCGAGCACACCGCGCTGCCGCTCGACCCCAACCGCTTCGCGGCCGCGCTGATCGGGCGTGTGGTCGATGCCTATGACCGCTTTCTCGACGGCTCCTACCGTGCATCGTTCGCCGATCTCTGGCATCGTTTCGACCTGTTGCGAAACCGTCCGGTGTCGTTGCACCAGGGAGAGCGCGAGTTGAAAGGCACGGCTATCGGCATTGATGACGAGGGGAGTCTGTTGCTGCGTTTCCCGAACGGGCACACCGACCGGTTTCGTGCGGGCGAAGTGACCTTTTCGCGGCCACCCGCGTAGGCGGATCAGCGCTCCGGGGGCGCCTGCACTTCACGAGCGGCGCCTTGTGCGGCGAATGGTGCCCGGGAACGGACTCGAACCGTTATGCTGTTAGGCACAGGCTTCTGAGACCTGCGTGTCTACCAATTCCACCACCCGGGCGGGAAGGGGATCGAAAAGGCATGCACCCCGCGCCTCGCATGCAAGCCCGGATTTTTGCGGGGTTTTTCCCGGCGAGCAAGGGCTCCCTCTTGCCTAGAATGCGTGCGGAGGGCCTCAGCCCACGCGCGCCACTTCGATGCCGAGGACGCGGGCGGCCTGCTCCTTATTACCACGGCAGGCATGGAGGACCTGCTCGATATAGTGTTTTTCTTGGAGCGCGAGGTAGTCGGCGAGTTTGGGCCAGCCCCCGAGGTCCTTGATGCGCAGGGGCAATTGGTCCACGCCGACGACGCGTGTCTCGGTGGAGGCCGCGATCTTGCCGATCACTTGGGCGAGGTCGGTGATGTTGCCCGGCCAAGGGTAGGATTTCAGCGCGGACAGCGCGTCGGGGCTGAATTCAATCAGCTTCGAGTCGAAGTTGGGATTGCTGGCGCGCGCGATGAAATGTTTGACGAGCGCAGGGATGTCTTCCGGGCGTTCGCGCAGGGCGGGCAGGACGACGGGGAGCGAAGCCACCCGGTAAAACAGTTCGTCGTCGAATTTGCCTTCTTCCGTGAGGCGTTCGAGGTCCTCGCCGCTCGTGCAGATGAGGCGGAAGGATTGGGCGTGGGTGCGCAGCACGCCAACGAGTTCGCGTTGGAGCGGTTGGGCGAGTTTCTCGATATTCAGGAGCAGGAGCGTGCCGCCCCGGGCTTGGGACAGCCACTCACCGCCCGAGCCGTTTTCGCCGAGCAGGCCGTTGCGGAAGTTTGCTTCGGAGCTCTGGCCGCAGTCGATGCGCACGAAGGGCGCGTCGGCGGGGGCGCTGCCGGCGTGGAGGATCTCGGCGATCGTGGATTTGCCGGTGCCGGACTCGCCTTGGAGGAGCACGGGGGTGCGGACCGCGGCGAGTTTTTTGATTTGCTGGATGAGTTTTTTGTGGGCGGCGCCGGTTCCGGCGAGGGCCGACTCGATGTCACGGACGCCTGCGACCGCCCCGGCCGCGGCGGCGGCCTCCGCTGGGCGCTCCACGCTGAAGCGGCGGTATTCGAGGGCGCGCTTGAGGGTGGCGATCAAGTCGTCCACCCGGAACGGCTTTTGCAGGTAGTCGAAGGCGCCGAACTTGAGCGCCTGCACCGCGCTTTCGGTCGAGGCGTAGGCGGTCATGATGATGACCACGGCGGTCGGATCGTAGGCCTTGAGCTGGCGGAGCAGCGTGATGCCGTCCATCGGCTTCATGTCGATGTCGGCCAGCACCAGGTCGTATTTTTCCGTTTTATAGCGCGCCAACGCCTTTTCTCCATCGGTCGCGAAGGCGGTGCTGTAGCCGGTGGGCTGGATGACCGCTTCGAGCATCTCGTGGATGGAGAGGAGATCGTCAACAATGAGGACGGACGGCATGGGGCGCGAAGAGTTGTAAGGGAGTGGTGGCGGGGGCGAGGCGCAAGCTCACGGCTTTCACCGGACCGGCGCAAGTCGCGACCATAGCGGAAATACCCCTACTGCAGGCCACCGGCGACGGCACCAAGCTGGAAGATCGGCAGGAACATCGCCATGACGATGCCACCGACGACGACGCCGAGGAAGACGATGAGCATCGGCTCGATCAGCGAAGTGAGCGAGGCGACCGTGGCTTCCGATTCGGTGTCGTAGAAGTCGGCGATCTTGTTCATCATGCCGTCCACGTTGCCGGTCGATTCACCGGCTTTGACCATGTGCTTCATCATCGGCGGGAAGAAAGAATTGGAGGCGAGAACTTCGGAGACTTGGCCGCCTTGGCTGACGTGTTTGGCGATCTCGGCGCAGGCATCCTCGACTTGGACCTTGTTCGAGGCGGCCGCGACGATTTCGAGCGTGCGAAGAATCGGCACGCCCGAGCGGATGAGGGTCGCGTAGGTGCGGCAAAAGCGGGAGAGGGCGATCTTGTGGATCAGATTGCCAAAGATGGGCGCCTTGACGAGGGACTCGTCCTTGATGCGGCGCCCCTTGGGCGTGGCGATGAACTTGTTTAGGAGCCACCACACGCCGCCCGCGCCGAGGAGAAGCCAGTGAAAGTTGCCTTTAAGAAAGTCGCTCAGGTCGATGAGCATCTGCGTGGGTGCGGGCAAGTTGGCGCCGAAGTCCGCGAACATGGCGGCGAAGACGGGAATGACGAAAATGAGGAGCACGTTGACCAGCGCCACCGCCAAGCCGATGACCGCGATGGGGTAGGTCATGGCGGACTTCACTTTCTTTTGGAGCTTCACGCTCGACTCGAAGTAAGCGGCGACTTTGGAGAGGATTTCCGCGAGTGCGCCGGAGGCCTCGCCGGCTTCCACCATGGAGATGAAGAGGGAGTTGAAAGCCTTAGGGTAAAGTTTGACCGCGGTGGAGAAGGCGGCGCCCTGCGAGATCTCGATGCGGACATCGCGAATGATCACGCGAAACACGGGATCCTCGGTCTGATCCTGCAAGGCCTCGAGACACTGCACGAGGGGGAGACCGGCGTTGAGCAGCGAGGCGAGTTGCTGGGTGAAAATGGCCAGCTCCCCCAGCGGCAGCTTATAGGTTTTGGCCTTTTTTTCGTAGGCTTTCTGCTTCGCGAGAGCTTGGGACGCGTGGATGCCTGACTTTTTGGCGCTCGTAGCGCTGGAGCTTGCGGAGCGGAGGGAAGACGGGGTGGTGGGGGCGCTACGCGTCGAAATAAAAGCCATGGACAGATGGTGGCGGGAGGCGCCATCGGGTCGCAATCCGTTTCCGAGACCCGGATCCGCCTTTGACGCCGC
>JAUWBD010000090.1 GCA_030605125.1 Verrucomicrobiota bacterium
CCTCCGTGATCTCCGTGGTTTTGATTTAAACGGAGAGGAAGGCGGTGAGGGGTGACGAGGCGCTCGCTTCGACTTTGGCGGAGGCGCGGGCGAGGCCGGATTCGTGGGCGAGGCGGCCGGCTTCGACGGCGAGCTTGAAGGCGGCGCCCATCGCGACGGGGTCGGCGGCGGCGGCGATGGCGGTGTTCACGAGGACGGCGTCGGCGCCCATCTCGAGCGCGGCCGCGGCGTGCGAAGGTGCACCGAGGCCGGCGTCGATGACGACGGGGACGCGGGCTTGGGCGATGATGATTTCGAGGAAGGCGCGGGCTTCGAGGCCGCGGTTGCTGCCGATCGGCGCGGCGAGGGGCATGACGGCGGCGGCGCCGACTTCCTCGAGCTGTTTGCAGAGCACTGGGTCGGCGTGGCAGTAGGGGAGGACGATGAAGCCGCGTTTCACGAGTTCGCGCGTGGCGGCGAGGGTCTCGACGGCGTCGGGCATGAGATATTTCGGGTCGGGGTGGATCTCGAGCTTGAGCCAGTGGGTCTCGAGGGCTTCGCGGGCGAGCTCGGCGGCGAGAACGGCCTCTTTGGCGTCGCGCACGCCGGAGGTGTTGGGGAGTAGGCGGTGGCGGGTCGGGTCGAGGTGGTCGAGGATGGCGTCGGCCGAGCCGTCGGTGCGGGCGCGGCGGAGGGCGACGGTGACCAACTCGGTGCCGGAGGCGTCGAGCGAGGCCCGCATGGTGGCGGGGTTGGCGTATTTGCCGGTGCCGAGGAAGAGGCGGGAGGAGAAGGACTGGCCGGCGATGGTGAGGGGGCGGCTCATTTATGATTTATGGTTTATGATTGATGATTTATGATTGGGCGGGCCAGGCGGCGAGGAAGGCGGCGTGGCGGGCGGGGAGGTCGGGGGCGGCGAAGAGGGCGGAGGAGACTGCGACGCCGCGCGCGCCGAGGGCGCGGATGGCGGGAAGATCGTCGGGGCGGATGCCGCCGATAACCCAAGCGGGGAGGCCGCCGAGGAGCGGAAGAAGCGGCGCGATGCCTTCGGGGCCGAGGACGGGGGCGAGGTTTTTCTTGGTGGCGGTGAAGCGCCAGGGGCCGATGCCGACGTAGTCGAGGACACCGCAGGCGGCGGCTCGGCGGGCGGCATCGGCGTCGTTGACGGTGCCGCCGAGGATGCGGTCGGGGCCGAGGCGGGCGCGGGCGGCGGACCAGTCGCCGTCGAGTTTGCCGAGGTGGACGCCGTGGGCGTCGGCGGCGAGGGCGATCTCGACGCTGTCGTTGACGATGCAGACGGCGCCGGCGGCGCGGCAGGCGGCGACGACCTCGCGGGCGGTGGCGAGCCACGTGGCGTGGTCGGCGTTTTTCATGCGCAACTGGATCCAGCGCGCGCCGGCGGCGAGGAGGGCGCGGGTTTGGGCGGGGTGCGAGACGGGCAGGTCGTCATGAGTGAGGCACATGAGCGGCGGCGCGGCGGAGAGGTCAGCGGGCATGGGCGAGGAGATCGGAGAAGGCGGCGATGGGATCGGGAGCGAGCCAGACGGCGCCGAGGACCGCGGCGGCGTCGAAGCCGAGGGCCCGGCAGGCGGGGAGGCGGGAGGCGTCGATGCCGCCGAGGGCGACAACCTCGGCGCGGCGCGGGACGGCGAGCGCGGCGCGCAGGGCCTCGTGGTCGAAGGCGGGACCGTGGCCGGGCTTGGAGAGGGAGGGGAAAATCGGGGAGAGGAGGAGTCGTTGCGGGACGGGGAGGAGCGCGCGGAGGGTGGGGAGGTCGTGGCAGGCGCGGCTGAGGAAAGGAAAAGTGTCACCAGATTGGTGACACTTTTCCGGGTGGTGGAGGCCGCCGACGGAGAACTCGGCGGAGAGTTCGTGGTGGCTGTGGAGGACGATGCGCGGGTGAAACTCGGACGGGATGGCGCCGAGGTGGACGGCGAGGCGGGCACGGTCCCAGGCCGGCTTGCGCAGGTGGTAGTGCGCGAGGCCGAGCGCGAAGAGGCGCGGGAGCGCGGGGAGTTCGCGCTCGTCGTGGTTTTCGGGGGAGATGAGGAGGAGCTTCATCCGCCTTGGGTGGCCTGGATGACGAGCACGCGGTCGCCCTCGGCGAGGGCGGTGGCGGGCCAGGCGGCGCGGGGGACAACGGCGTCGTTGACCGCGACCGCCACGCCGCGGCGTTCGGCGAGGCCGAGGTCGCGGGCGAGGGCGGCGAGGGTGGCGTCGGCGGCGAGTTCGCGAGCTGTATCGTTGACGTGGATACGCATGGCGGGACGTCAGGGTGTCGCGGCGTGGTAGAGTTCGCCGCCGGCGGAGCGGAACTCGGCGGCTTTTTCGTCGAGGCCGGCGGCGAGGGCGTCGGCGGTGTTCAGACCTTTCTCATCGGCGTAGCGGCGGATGTCGTCGGTGATCCGCATGGAGCAGAACTGCGGGCCGCACATGGAGCAGAAGTGGGCGGTCTTGGCGCTTTCCTGCGGGAGAGTGGCGTCGTGGAATTCGCGGGCGCGCTCGGGGTCGAGGCCGAGGTTGAACTGGTCTTCCCAGCGGAACTCGAAGCGGGCCTTGGAGAGGGCGTTGTCACGGTATTGGGCGGCGGGATGGCCCTTGGCGAGGTCGGCGGCGTGGGCGGCGATCTTGTAGGCGATGACGCCGGCGCGGACGTCGTCGCGGTCGGGCAGGCCGAGGTGCTCCTTGGGCGTGACGTAGCAGAGCATCGCGCAGCCGTGCCAACCGATGTTGGCGGCGCCGATGGCGCTGGTGATGTGGTCGTAGCCGGGCGCGATGTCGGTGGTGAGGGGACCGAGGGTGTAGAAGGGGGCCTCGTGGCACCACTCGAGTTGTTTCTCCATGTTCTCGGGGATCATGTGGAGGGGCACGTGGCCGGGTCCCTCGCACATGACCTGCACGCCGCGTTCCCAGGCGCGGCGGGTGAGCTCGCCCTGGGTCTTGAGTTCGCCGAACTGGGCGTCGTCGTTGGCGTCGGCGATGGAGCCGGGGCGGAGGCCGTCGCCGATGGAGAAGGAGACGTCGTAGGCGGCCATGAGGTCGCAGATCTCGTCCCAATGGGTGTAGAGGAAGTTCTCCTTGTGGTGGTGGAGGCACCACTTCGCCATGATGGAGCCGCCGCGGGAAACGATGCCGGTCATGCGGCGGGCGGTGAGCGGGATGTAGCGGAGGAGGACGCCGGCGTGGATGGTGAAGTAGTCCACGCCTTGCTCGGCCTGCTCGACGAGGGTGTCGCGAAAGATTTCCCAAGTGAGGGCTTCGGGGCGGCCGCCGACTTTTTCGAGGGCTTGGTAGATGGGCACGGTGCCGACGGGCACGGGGCAGTTGCGCAGGATCCACTCGCGGGTCTGGTGGATGTTTTTGCCCGTGGAGAGGTCCATGAGCGTGTCGCCGCCCCATTTGACGGACCAGCGCATCTTCTCGACCTCCTCGTCGATGGAGGAGGCGACGGCGGAGTTGCCGATGTTGGTGTTGATCTTAACGAGGAAGTTTCGGCCGATGATCATCGGCTCGAGCTCGGGGTGGTTGATGTTGGCCGGGATGATGGCGCGGCCGCGGGCGACCTCGGAGCGGACAAACTCGGGCGTGATCTCGCGCGGGATGGCGGCGCCGAGCGGGGCGCCGGGGTGCTGGCGGAAGAGGGAGTCGCGCGGGCCGTCGGCGCGCATCTGGTGGAGGCGGGCGTTTTCGCGGAGGGCGACAAACTCCATCTCGGGCGTGATGATGCCGGCGCGGGCGTAGGCGAGCTGAGTGGGGCGCTGGCCGGGTTTGGCGCGCAGGACGGGGCGGGAGGCGCGGTCGAAGTATTTGAGGGCGTTGCGCCGGCCCTCGGCCTCGGCCTGGGCGCGGTGTTTTTCGGAGAGGTAGCCGTCGTCGAGGGGTTGCACGGCGCGGCCGGCGGTCTCCTCGACGTCGCCTCGCTCGCGTATCCACTCAGCCCTTACAGCGGGGAGGCCGCGGGTGGCGTCGCCGTGGAAGGACGCGTCGCCCCAGGGGCCGGAGGTGTCGGAGAGGGTGACGGGCTCGTTGGGCGTCTCGGAGCCGTCGGGACGGCGGGTGGGGGAGAGCAGGACCTCGCGGACGGGGACGCGCAGGTCGGGCCGCGAGCCTTGGAGGTAGGCGCGGCGGGAGCCGGGGAAGAGCGTGTGGGCGGCGGCGGCCGGCTCGGAAGACGGTGTGGAAACGGCGGGAGAGGAGGTGGCGGTGGTGTGCATGGGATCGAGGCGTGGGCGGGCAACGCCGTGGAGATCCCAGTGCCGCCGGGTTGCGCGGATGGCCGCGCGGTCCGTCGGACCCGTTTTCCCTTCGGCGGTGCTAACCGCATCAGGTTCGAAGGCTATGGGGACGGATCGTGTCCCGGTCTCAGCCCGACGCCTCGGGTTCGCCCAAACTTGTTGGTCGGAAATGGCGCGAGCTTTGCGCCTTTATCAACCAGATTCTTTTCTTCGCCCCGATTCCCGGGGTGCGCCGGGGCGCTCAGCGCATCGCCGGCACGGTGCGGCGGGAGACGACCCAGTTGATGATGGCGGGCGGGTCGTCTTGGTGGCGCCAGACAAGGGCGAGGAACTCGGCCGGCAGGATGTCGTGCGCCTTGAAGAAGCGCCGGTCGCCGCCGCAGCAATACATCATCGAGGAGGGCAGCTCGCCGCGGAGCTTGGCGAGGGCCTTGGGAATGATGCGGGGGAGCCACTCGATGCCGTCGATGGCGGCGTCTTTGCCGGGCCAGGTCGCGGGGTCGGCCACGTGGGTGGAGCCGTGGCCGTGCTGGGCGTTGAGGAAATAGTCGCGGCGCACGAGCTCGATGGCGAGGGCGTGGTCGTAGCCGGGCTCGCCTTGGGCGACCTCGTCCTCGGCGTAGTCATAGAGGGCCTGGGCGCTGAGGCCGTTGGCGGCGAGCCAGGCGGATTGGTCGGTGTCGAAGTAGGTCTCGGCGCCGCGACGGCCTGAGCGGTAGAGGGAGACGGCGTGGTCGTAGAGGGCGCGGAAGGTCTTGGGGAAATCGTAGTGGTGCATGGCGAAGCGAAGGTTGAGCGGGCAAAGAGGGCGGCTTCGGGCACGGGCGCAAACCGGGACAAAGGAAAACCGGAGGGCGGAGCGCCGGCGCTCCGCTCAGAAGAGATCCAGCTGCGTGCCGCCGGGGCGGCGGAAGTGCGCGACGCTGAGCGCGGGCGGAGAGCGGTCGAGGCCGGCGCGGCGGGCGGAGACGTGGAAAAGGTCGTGTATCTGGTCGGCGAATACGCCTTCGCCGCGGAAGCGTTTGCCCCAGTCGGTGACGTTGAGCCCGCCGCCGCGGATCTCGCGGATGCGGTCGAGGACGCGGGCTTTTTTGCCCGGAGCGTGCACGTCGAGCCAGTCGAGGAAGACGTCCTTCACCTCGAGGGGGAGGCGGAGTAGGATCTTGCCGGCGAAGGTGGCGCCGTGCGCGGCGGCGGCGGCGAGGATGGCGGGGATCTCGTGGTCGGTGAGGCCGGGGATGACGGGCGCGATCATCACGCCGACGGGCACGCCGGCGTCGGCGAGGGCGCGGATGGCGCGGAGCCGATGCGCGGGCCGGGCGGCGCGGGGCTCGAGCGCGCCGGAGAGACCGGAGTCTAGCGTGGTGAGGGTGATCTGCACGGTCGCGCACTCGTGGCGGGCGAGCTCGGCCAGCAGGTCGAGGTCGCGCGTGACGAGCGCGTTTTTGGTGATGACGCCGACGGGGTTGCGCAGTTCGGCGAAGACCTCGAGGCAGGCGCGGGTGAGGCGGAAGCGACGCTCGGCGGGCTGGTAGCAGTCGGTGGCGCCGCTGAGCGCGACGGGCGCGGGCACCCACTTTGGTGAGGAGAGCTCGCGGCGGAGGAGCTCCGGCGCGCGGCGCTTCACGAGGATCTTGGTTTCGAAGTCGAGGCCGCCGTCCCAGCCGAGGTAGTTGTGGTAGGTGCGGGCGTAGCAGTAGGCGCAGCCGTGTTCGCAGCCGCGGTAGGGGTTGAGGCCGTGGGTGAAGCCGACGTCGGGACTGTCGTTGCGCGAGAGGATGGTCTCGCTGGCGTCGTCGAAGAACTGGGTGCGCGGATCGGGCGCGTCGGCGGGGTCGTGGTCGGGGCCGAGGTCGGCGTCGGGATCGGGGACGGCGTGGATGCGCGCGAAGCGATTGGGCGGGTGAAGGCCGGTGCCGCGGCCTTGGGGAGGTGGCGGGCGCGGCCCGGGCGGCGGGGCAGATTGGTCGGGATCTGGCGTCGGGGCGGGCATCGGAAGGGGCAGCCCGATACCGTGCACGCGCGGCCCCGGGAGGCGAGTGTGGTGCGTGAAACGAGGGTTACAGCAGGGGCGTCAGCAGCCGGCTCAGATCCTCGAGCGTGTTGGCCGGGAAGCGGCGGCGCTTGAGGTCGGCGAGGATGATGGGCTGGCAGTGGCGGGCGAGCTCGCCGGCCCAGGCGCGCAGCGCGTGAACATCGGACGGGGTGTGGAGCATGACGCCGATCTCGAAGTTCACGAAGAGGCTGCGCATATCGACGTTGGCCGAGCCGATGAGGCCGAGGGCGTCGTCCACGATGACGGTCTTGGCGTGGAGCATGCGCGGTTGGTAAGCGAGCACGCGGGCGCCGGCGCGCACGAGCTGGCGCAGGTAGGCGCGGCGGGCGAGGTCGGTGACGGGGTGGTTGGAGCGCGCGGGGAGGATGAGCGTGACGTCGCGGCCGGCGCGGGCCTTGACGACGAGCGAGCGGAGCAGGACCTCGTCGGGGATGAAGTAGGGCGTGACGATCCAGATGCTGTGTTTGGCCTCCTGGATCATGGAGAGCAGGCCTTCGTAGAGCGGATCGCCGGTGACGTCGGGGCCACTGGCGATGACCTGGAGCTCGCTCGTGGCGGCGGAGGACGGCGTGAAGTGGCGCGAGAAGTCGGGCGCGGGGGCGAGCGTTTCGGGCTCGACGGGGCGGCCGGTGGCGAAGGACCAGTCGGCGAGAAACACGTCGTCGAGCTGCGCGGCGGCCGGGCCCTCGATCACGGCGCCCAGATCGGTCCAGCGTTTGCGCCAGGGGTGGGCGCCGAGGTATTCGCGGGCGAGGTTGTGCCCGCCGACGATGGCGGCGACGTGGTCGAAGACGGCGATTTTGCGGTGGTTGCGAAGGTTGGCCGAGCCTCGGCTGGAGAGCGGCACGACGGGCAGGAAGGTGGCGACCTCGCCGCCGGCGCGGCGCACGGGGTCCACGAAGCGGCGGCTGGAGAAAAGGCAGCCGAGGGCGTCGAGTTGGAGGCGCACCTTCACGCCCTCGCGGGCGCGGCGGGCGAGGAGTTGCACGACGCGGCGCCCGGTGGGATCGCGGCCGAGGATGAAGGTGGCGATGTGGATGGTGTGCTTCGCCGCGAGGATGCGGCGCTCGAGTTCGGCGTAGGCGTCTTCGCCGTCGTGGAGCAGGCGGACGGTGTTGCCGCCGACGGGCTCGCCGGCGCCGTTGGTGGAGATGGCCTGGGCGACGGGGTGGGCGAGGGTGGCTTCGCTGGCGCGCGCCTCGGGCGGCACGGGCAGGCGGATGCGACGTTTGCGCGCGGCGAGGCGGCGGATCTTGCGGCCGCCGAGCAGCAGGTAGAGCGGCACGCCGACGTAGGGCACGAGGATGATCGCCATGAGCCAGGCGAGGGTGTTGCCGGGCTGGCGGCGCTCGCCGAGCAGGCGAGCGAGGGCGAAGAGCGCGAGCAGCACGCCGCCGACGGTGAGCAAGTGCGACCAGAGGCTGGTGGTCACGACGTCGGGATTGATCTCGGGGAGCGTGATCTCGGCGAGAAAGGGCATGCGCGCGGAGGACATGGGCGCACGAAGGGCGGGAAAGCGCAAGCGTCGCGCCTGCGGCGCGAAATGACCAATGACCACTGGCCAATGGCGAATGAGGAAACCTAACGCCGGCGAACTCGCGCTATCCGGGGTGCTTTTCGAGGAGGCGGGCGACGAGGGCGGTCCAGCCGGTCTGGTGGCTCGCGCCGAGGCCGGCGCCGGTGTCGCCATGGAAATACTCGTGGAAGAGCAGGAGATCCTTCCAGTGCGGGTCCTGCGCGAAGCGCGGCTCGGCGGCGAGCGCGGGGCGGGTGCCGTCCTCGCCCGGCAGGAAGAGCGAGGAGAGGCGGCGGGAGAGTTCGCGCGCCACCTTGTCGAGCGTGAGGCGATGGCCCGAGCCGGTGGGGAACTCGACCGTGAACTGGTCGCCGTAGAATTCGTGGTAACGCTCCAGCGCCTCGATGAGGAGGTGGTTGAGCGGGAACCAGACGGGGCCGCGCCAGTTGGAGTTGCCGCCGAAGAGCCAGGTGTCGGAGTCGCCGGGCACGTAGCGCACGCAGTTCTCCTCGCCGGCGAGGCGGATGGTGTAGGGATTATCCTGATACACCTTGGAGAGGGAGCGGATGCCGTGGGGGGAGAGGAACTCGCGCTCGTCGAGCAGGCGGCAGAGCACGCGCTCGAGGCGCTCGCGGGTGGGGATGGCGAGCAGGTGGCGGCCTTTTTCGCAGCCGTCGTGGGTGAGGAAGGCGATCTGCGCGGCGACATCGTGCCGGTGCTTGAGGAACCAGCGGGTGCGCTTGGCAAAGCCGGGCAGGCGGTCGAGGCGGGCCTGGTCGATGAACTCGACGGCGAAGAGCGGCACCACGCCGACGAGCGAGCGCAGGCGCACGGGCTCGGTGGCGCCGTCGGGGTGGACGAAGCGATCGTAATAAAAACCGTCCTCCTCGTGCCAGAGGCCGCTGCCGCCGAGGTGGTTCATGGCGTCGGCGATGGCGACGAAGTGCTCGAAGAACTTGGAGGCAATGTCCTCGTAAACGGGGTCCTCCTCGGCGAGTTCGAGGGCCATGGCGAGCATGGTGGAGCAGTAGAAGGCCATCCACGCGGTGCCGTCGGACTGGGTGAGGTGGCCGCCGCCGGGGAGGGGCTTGGAGCGGTCGAAGACGCCGATGTTGTCGAGGCCGAGGAAGCCGCCTCCGAAGAGGTTTTTGCCGTCGGGGTCCTTGCGGTTCACCCACCAGGTGAAGTTGAGCAGCAGCTTCTGGAAGGTGGATGCGAGGAAGGCGCGATCGCGGGCGCCGCGCGGGCCGCTCATCTTGTAAACGCGCCAGCAGGCCCAGGCGTGGACGGGCGGGTTGACGTCGGTGAAGTTGAACTCGTAGGCGGGGATCTGCCCGTTGGGGTGCATATACCACTCGCGGAGGAGAAGCTGGAGCTGGCCCTTGGCGAAGGCGGGGTCGATCCGCGCGAAGGGGATCATGTGGAAGGCGTGGTCCCAGGCGGCGAACCAAGGGTATTCCCATTTGTCGGGCATGGAGAGCACGTCGCGGTTGAAGACGTGGTCCCAGTCGGCGTTGCGACCGCGGCGGCGGGAGTCGGGCGGAGGCGGCGCCTCGGGGTCGCCCTGGAGCCAGTCGCGCACGACGTAGTGGTAGAATTGTTTGGTCCAGAGCAGGCCGGCGTATGCCTGGCGCGCGACGCCGCGCTCGACGGGCGAGGGGATGGTGGAGAGGAGGCCCTCGTAGAAGGTATCGGTCTCGCGGATACGGGTTGCGAAGAGCTCGTCGAAGGCGGGGCCGAAGGGGGCGGGGGAGGAGTCGCTCGCGGACGCGGACGCCGGGGACGGCGTCCCTCCAAGGAGGCGAAGACGGATGACGCGGGTCTCGCCCGAGGCGAGCTGGAGCACGTGGTGGGCGGCGCACTTGGTGCCGGCGCGGCGCGGGTTGACGGCGTCCGCGCGGCCTTCGACCACGGCGGCGTGGAAGGCGTCCTTGGTGTGCGGGGAGGCGTTTTCGGAGCCGAAGAGGAGAGCGTGGTTGGTCTCGTTCTCGGTAAAGAGGAGCGGGGCGGCGTCCTCCTGGTGGAGCGTGAAGCGGCCGAGCGTGGCGTGTTCGCAGGCGACCGTGCGGTCGTCGGCGGCGTGGAGGCGCGGCTTCACCTCGCAGCCTTCGTGGGTGCAGCCCCAGCTCCAGGTGTTGCGAAACCAGAGGGTGGGGAGGAGGTGGAGCGTGGCGGGCTCGGGGCCGCGGTTGACGACGGTGACGCGGATGAGGAGGTCGTCGGGCGCGGCTTTGGCGTATTCGGCGAAGACGTCGAAGTAGCGGTTGTCGTCGAAGACTCCCGTGTCGCTGAGCTCGAACTCGGGCTCGTTGCGTGAGCGGCGGGCGTTTTCCTCGACGAGGCGTTGGTAGGGGAAGGCGGCCTGCGGGTATTTGTAGAGGGCCTTGAGGTAGGAGTGGGTGGGGCTGGATTCGAGGTAGAACCAGTGTTCCTTCGCGTCCTCGCCGTGGTTGCCCTCGTGGTTGGCGAGGCCGAAGAGGCGCTCCTTGAGGATGGGGTCGCGCTCGTTCCAGAGGGCGAGGGCGAGGCAGAGGCGGCATTGGCGGTCGGTGATGCCGAGGAGGCCGTCCTCGCCCCAGCGGTAGGCGCGGCTGCGGGCTTGGTCGTGGGGGAAGTAGCGCCAGCAGTCGCCATCGGGCGAGTAGTCTTCGCGCACGGTGCCCCATTGGCGTTCGGAGAGGTAGGGGCCCCAGCGCAGCCAGTTTTCGTCGCGGGCGGCGGAGGCGGCGAGGCGGGCGGTCTCGGGGTGCTTGGCGTGCGGGACGGGCGCGCTGGGGTGCGGCGCGGCGTCGGGGAGGTCGTTGTTGGAGTCGGGCTGAGGCTGGGGCTGGGTTTTCGCCATGATGGCGAGACCTTGCGCGAAACTCAGCCGCGCGCCAGCCAGTCGGCGAGGTCGGTGTCGGTGAGGACGTGGTGGCCGAGTTGATATTCGGGCGCGAGGAGCGTGGCGTAGGCGGGGTCGGCGAAGCGGCGGCAGTGGAGGACGACGCGGGCGCGTTGGCCCGGGGCGCGCACGAGGCGACCGAGGGCCTGGTTCACTTTTTGCAGGCCGGGCACGAGGTAGGTGCGGCGGAAAGCCTCGGTGTCGCCAACCTGGCGGGCGTGGGCGGTCTGGCGGGCGCGTTGGAGGGCGTTTACCTCCGGCAGGGCGGGACCGACGACGATCGCGTGGCTGACGCGGCCGCCGAGGTGGTCGATGCCCTCGGCGAAGCTGCCGCCGAGGACGAAGACGAGGATGTCGGCGAGGGCGAGTTCTTGCTCGATCCACTCGTGCTGCGCGGCGAGATCGGCGGCGCGGGGCTGGAGCGCGGCGCGCAGGGCGGGGTGGTCGGATTCGAGACGCGCGATCACGGCCTCGGCGTAGGCGTAGCTGGGGAAAAAGGCGGCCACGGGCGCGAGCGGCGAGGCGTCGCGGAGCGCGGCGAGGGTGGCGGCGGTGGTGCCATGGTGCTCGGCGCGGCGGCGGTAGGTGGTGTCCACGCGGAGATCGAGGGCGACGTCGTAGGACCCTTCGCGCCAAGGCGCGGAGGGAATGACGAATGACCAATGACGAATGACGAATGATGGGGGGGCAGGCGATTGGAGTTGGGGCGGCTCTTGGTTCAGGCCGAGGGCGGCGGCGAAGACGTCCGGGGGCGGAGGGGTGGCGGTGGCGAGGACGACGCCGGCGAAGGCACGTAGTTGCTCACCAATTACAGGGGCGGCGTCGAGGCAGGTGAGGCGCAGCTCGGCGGGGCGCGGGCTCCAGAGGAGTTTTTCGAGGGTGTGGTCCTCGATCCAGGCGAGGAGCGCGGGGAAACGCCAGAGGAGGTCGGCGGCGGCGGGCGAAAGCGCGTCGTGGTCGGGCGGAGTTTTCGCAAGCTGCGCGGAGAGACCACGGAGCGAGGCGGCGAGGTCGTCCTCGGTGTCGAGGTCAAGGGCGTCGGCGGCGGGGAGGGCGGCGAGCAGGCGCCAGAGAGATTCAAGTTCGCGGCGAAGCGGGCGGGCGGTGCCGTCGGGCAGCTCGGCGAGGAGCGTGTGGAGTTCGTCGGCGGTGAGGGCGTGGGAGTGGGCCTCGGCGACGCGGGCGGGGAGGTGGTGGGCCTCGTCGATCACGAGGAGGGTGCGGGCGGGATCCCAGGTGGGTTGATCGACGAAGACGCCGCGGTTGGCGGGGGCGAAGAGGTAGTTGAAGTCGCCGAGCCAGACGTCGCAGAAGGGAAGCGAGGCGCGGGAGATTTCGTAGGGGCAGATGCCGGCGGCGTGGCCGGCGGCGCGAAGCGCGGGGAGGTCGCGTGCCTCGGCGGGGAAGAGGTGGAAGCGGGCGAGGCCGGAGTCGCGCCAGCGGCGGGGCAGGTCGTGGAGAAAGCGGCAGCGCTCGCGGGTGCAGTGGAAGACGTCGTTGACGCAGTGCTCGCGCTTGGGGCGGAGGTTCCAGGCGGTCAGCGCCGGAGGCGCTGAAATGTCCAATGTCCAAGGACCAATGACCAATGAGGACGAGCCGTGGTTGGCGGGGAGTGGGGAGGAGGGTGGGGCGGCCTCGCCGCCCAGCATCTTTTGTAGGGTGGCGAGGACGTGGAGCTGGCCGGTGGATTTGCCGGTGAGATAGACGAGGCGGTCGGCTTGGCCCTCGCGCAGGGCGTGGAAGGCGGCTTCGAGAAGCACACCGGTTTTGCCGAAGCCGGTGGGGGCTTGGAGAACGACGGGCGCGGGCGGGGCGCCATCGCCGGCGGGGCGAAGCGCGGCGACGAGATCGGGCACGACCGTCTCCTGGCCGGGGCGCGGGGTGGCGAAGGCGGGCGTCCAGCGCAGCGCGCGCAGGCGGGCGAGGGCGGCGCGGCGTTGTTCTAGAAAGTCGGCGACGGCGTCGAGGTGGGCGTCGAGCGCGGCGCGGTCGGCCTCGAGGTAGGGGACGCTTTGTTCGAGACCGGTGCCGGCTTCGATGTAGAGGACCTCGCCGGTGAAACGGCGCGCGGGCTCGGCGAGCGCGGAGAGGGCGAGGTAGAGACCGAGTTGGTGAAAATGCCCCGGGTGGGCGGCGCGCAGCTCGTCGGCCGGTCGGGGGAGGTGGTCGAGGGTGGTCTTGAGTTCGCGCAGGTGTGCGCCGCCCTCGGGCGTGGGGAGCGATTGGTCGAGACGGCCCTCGAGGTGGAAGAGCCAGCCGCGGTGGGCGAGGGCGCCGCGAAGGGGGACCTCGAAGGAGGGGGCGGGAGCGCGCCTCAGGAGATCGGGCGTGTCGAGGGCGGCGCGTTTTTCGCGGTGCCAGTGGGAGCCGAGTTCGGCGCGCCAGCGGCCGGAGGGGCCAGAATCGGCGGGGCGCGGGCCGGTGCTGAAAGCGGCGAGTTCGCCGATCGCGAAGGTGGCGGAGCGGCGCTCGTGGTCTATCTGCACGGCTTGGCGGGAGCGGGGCGGAGGCGGGCGAGGACGAGCACGGCGGCGACGCCGACCGCGAGCCAGAGCAGGGCGGGAGGCACGGCGGACCAGTCGGGCGGGAGGATGTTGACCTGCTCGACCGGCACCTCGACGCCCTTGCTGTTGACGCGGGTGGAGATCGTCTCGCGCCAGGGCCAGATGCTGCGTAGTGCTCCGGCCATTACGCCGGTGAGCGCGACGAGCGTGGCCTGGGGAAAGCGGCGGAGAAAAAACGCGACGACGCGCACGAACGACAGGATGCCTACGGCGATGCCCGCGACAAAGACCGCGAGGGTGGCGAGATCACGGGTGTGGACGGCCTCGAGCACGCGGTGGTATTGGCCGAGGATGACGAGCAGATAGGAGCCGGAGATGCCGGGCAGGATCATCGCGCAGATCGCGATCGCGCCGGAAAGAAAAAGGAAGAGCAGGCCCTCGAGCGGGTGTGCGAGCAGGGGCAGTCCCACGACCACGTAGGTGGAGGCGGCCGCGGCGAGGAAGAGGATCCAATCGACCGGGCGCCAGCGCCAGGTCTCCCGGGCGAGGAGCACGATCGAGCCGAGCACGAGGCCGAAAAACGAGGCCCACAACTGCACCGGATGCGTGACAAAGAGCCGCGAGATCACGCCGGAGAGCGAGGCGATAGCGGTGAGCAGGCCGACGCCGAGGCAGATGAAGAAGACGATCGGCACGCTCGAGACGACGCCCTTCCAGTCGCGGGCGAGGATGCGGCGGACAAGGGCGAGATCGAAGGCCTTGATCCCGTGGATGAGCCGGTCGTAGATGCCGCCGACAAAGGCGATCGTGCCGCCGGACACGCCGGGGACGAGATCCGCGCAGCCCATCAGGAAGCCGATGACGGCGACGCGGGCGGCGTCGAGCGGGCCGGCGGGGTTGCCGGAGGCGACGGCGGGGGCGGTGGGCGAGACGCGCGCGGTGGAGGAGGGCTGGGCGGCGGGAGCGGGCTGGGAATGCATCGGGTGGGCGTCGGAGGCATCGGACGCAAAAAAGGCAGGCCGGCACAAGGCCGGCCTGCCAAAAGAGACAGGAGCGAACTCCCGGGGAAAACCTTAGACGTCGGGCTTGGTCTTGCGGAGACCCATGATGCGGTCCCCTTCCTTCCACTGACCACGCTTCTTGAGAGTGGCCACGCGCTCGAAGCGCTTGAGGACGTTGCGTTTGATGACGATGCCTTTGGCACCTTGGAGGCTCGCGTGTTGGGACATGGCGTAAAAGAGGGAGAGGGTTGGAAACGGGTTAAAGGTTGACGGAGCTACGGGGCGCCCGAGCCCATGACAAGTATTTTTCTCCCACGCGATCCGCTTGGATGACGATCCACTGCGGCGTGTCGTAAGGATGGGCGGAGTGGACGTAGGCGGAGAGCGCGGCGGATTGCTCTTCGAGAAACTTGAAGGTGATGCGCCATTCCTGGGCGGCGGTCTTGCGGCCTTGCCAGACGTAGTGGGAGTGGATGGGGCCCTCGACCTGGGCGCAGAAGGCGAGGTTTTGCGCGATGCTGGCGTCGGCGAGACGCTCGGCCTCGGCGGGAGTGGAGACGGTGGTCCAGGCGATGAGCATGGGTAATGGCGCAGGCAGCAAACGTGCCGGCGCCCCGACGGCGAGGCGAAAGACATGATTGTGCGGGCCCATCGGATGGTCGGCTGATCGCGTTGCGGGACCGGGCATCCCTCCCAAGTCGCCTTCGGGCCGGGCTTCGCGCTTGTGCAGGACGGCCGGGGTCGAATGCTCCCGGATCGCATGCCATCCCGCGTCAACGCCCTCGTCTCCGCCACGCTGGAATCGCCGACGCGCGGCGTGATCGAGCTCAGCCATGATTGGCGCGGGCGCAGCGTGCCGGTGCTGGTCCTGGCGGGCGGCGCGTTTCGCATGAAGAAACTGGAGCGGCTGCCGACGGCGCATTTCGGGCTGCGCGCGGGATACCATTTCCCGCAGGAGGGGGTGATCGAGTTTGTCCTCGATCCGGCGGCGCATCCGGAGATCGACGTGGAAAACGACACGGTGCACGTGGCGGGCGAGTTCAACGGCTGGCGCGGCGCGGAGGAGGCGGCCTGGCAGATGCGGCCGCGCGTGCTCGCGGGGCGGCCGGTGCTCACCTGGACGGGGCCGGCCGAGTCGGTGTTGGCGGGCGGGCGACGGTTCAAGTTCGTGACCGGTCGCAATCGCTGGCTCGTCGTGCCCTGGGACGCTCCCGCGGTGGAGCGCGACGCAGACGGCAACCTCAACCGGGTGGTCGATCCGGAGCGCACGGGCGGGCACCTGTTTGGCTTTGAACTCGAGTCGCCGGCCGATCTGTCCGTGAGCCTGACGGTGCGCTGGGCCGCGAAGCACTCGGGCGACCAGGTGCCGCTGTGTCCGGGCGAGTTTTTCTTCGCGCTCGGCACCGAGCTGCCTCTGGGCGTGTATCCGCAGCGCGACGGCACGGTGTTTCGCGTGTTCGCCCCGCGCGCGAAATCGGTCGAGCTGGCGGTGTGTGCGGCGCTCGCCGAGCAGGACCGGCCCCACCGCTACCGGCTTTCGCGCCGCGACGACGCCGAGGGCGCGGCGGGCGTGTGGGAGATCACGCTCGAGGGCAACCTGCACGGCTGGTTCTACTGGTATCAGATCGACGGTCCGCGCGACGCCTTCGGCCCCTTCGATCCGAAGCGGCGCGTGCTCGATCCCTACGCGCTGGCGACCGTCGGGCGCGAGGGGCCGGGCATCATCCTCGACCGGGCGCGGCTCGGGCGCGTGGCCGACGAGCGCGCCTTCAAGACCCCCGCGTGGCACGACCTCGTGATCTGCGAGGCGCACGTGCGCGACCTCGCGGCGCACGCGCCGGTGGCGGCCGACGAAGGCGAGCGGCGCGGTTTCGCGGGCCTGAAAAAATGGGTCGAGAGCGAGGACTTTTATCTTTCGCGCCTCGGCGTGAACTGCGTGGAGCTGCAACCCCTGCAGGAATTCGACAACCGCTCGCGCGAGGAATACCACTGGGGCTACATGACGGTGAACTGGTTCGCGCCGGCCAGCGCCTACGCGACGCGCCCCGAGGCGGCCTCCGGCGTGCGCGAGTTGCAGGAGCTCGTGCGCGCCTTCCACGCCCGCGGCATCGCGGTCATCGTGGACGTGGTTTACAACCACGTGGGCGAGCCGGCGCACCTGATGTTCTTGGACAAGCTCTACTACTTCGAGCAGAACGCCGCCGGCGAACTCTCGAACTGGAGCGGCTGCGGCAACGACACCCGATGCTCCGCCGCGATGATGAAGCGTCTCATCATCGACAGCTGCGCGCACTGGCTGGAGGTCTTCGGCGTGGACGGCTTTCGCTTCGACCTCGCCGACCTGATCGGCGTGCCCGTGCTGAAGGAGGTGGAGGCGGCGCTGAAGCGCGTGAAGCACGACGTCATCCTCGTCGCCGAGCCCTGGAGTTTCCGCGGCCACGCCGCGGGCGAGCTGCGCGACACCGGCTGGGCGTCATGGAACGATGGATACAGAAACTTCCTGCGCGACTACGTGCGCGGCGCCGCCCCGCGCGAGACGCTCGAGTATTTCCTCAAGGGCTCGCCCTGGTATTACGCGAAGTGGCCGGCGCAGACCGTCAACTACACCGAGTCGCACGACGACCGCTGCTGGATCGACGTCATCACCGAAAACGCGAACCACGACGGCCACCTGCCGACCGTGAACGACCGCCGCCGCACCCACCTCATGGCCGCCGTCCTGTTTTCCTCGATCGGCATCCCGATGCTCTGCGAGGGCCAGGATTTCCTGAAGTCGAAGCACGGCGTGAACAACACCTACCAGCGCGGCGACCTCAACGCGCTCGACTACGCGCGGATCCACCGCTTCCCGTCCACGCACGCCTACTTCGCCGACTGGATCGCCTTTCGCCTCTCCGAGACGGGCCGCCTGCTCCGGCACTTCTCGCGCGCCAGCGAGGGCTTCTTCGAGTTCTGCTGGGCCGAGGGCACGGCGGCCGGCGCGGTGATCTACAACGCCGATCTTAGCCAGGGCCCGCGGCGCCTGCTCTTGGCGATCAACCCCACGCTCGGCGACGTCGTGGTGCCCGTCGGCGAGTGGGCCTCGCTCGCGTGGCGCCAGCTCGCCGACCACGAGCGTTTCCTGCCGCCGGGCCGCGTCGCCGGCGCGCGGCGGGTCGCGCCCGAGCTCTTCGTGCCCGCGCTCGGCTGCGGCCTGTGGGTGGCGGAGTAGGGGGGGGCAAGTCCTTGCCCCGACCGCGCTTTCCTTGGCCTGCGCAAGGGTGGACAAACCCCGCGTAGTCCCCGCCAAGCCCTGCGCCGCCAAAACCCTTGCTTTCCCACCGCCTCGGCTTCTTTTCTCGTCCTTTCCGCGTCCACCCGACGCCTCTCACCACACAGACAACAAACACCACACTCGGAGCCCTATCATGGCTATCAAAGTCGCTATCAATGGTTTCGGCCGCATTGGCCGCCTCGTCTTCCGCGCCCTCGTCGAGCAGGGCCTCCTCGGCACGACCCTCGATGTCGTGGCGGTCGGCGACATCGTCCCCGCCGACAACCTGGCCTACCTGGTCAAGTATGACTCCGTGCAGGGCAAGTTCCAGGGCACCGTGGGCTCCAAGAAGTCTTCCGCCGACAAGGCCGAGGACGATGTGCTGGTGATCAACGGCAAGGAGATCCTCGTCGTCTCCGCCAAGTCCCCCGCCGAGCTCCCCTGGGCCAAGCTGGGCGTGGACCTCGTGATCGAGTCCACCGGTCTCTTCACCGACGCCGAAAAGGCCAAGGGCCACATCACCGCCGGCGCCAAGAAGGTCATCATCTCCGCTCCCGCGAAGGGCGAGGACATCACCGTCGTCATGGGCGTGAACGACGACAAGCTCGACGTCTCCAAGCACAGCATCATCTCCAACGCCTCCTGCACCACCAACTGCCTCGCCCCGATCACCAAGGTCGTGCTCGAGAAGTTCGGCATCGTCGAGGGCCTGATGACCACCGTCCACGCCTACACCGCCACCCAGAAGACCGTGGATGGCCCCTCCAAGAAGGACTGGAAGGGCGGCCGCACCGCCGCCCAGAACATCATCCCCTCCACCACCGGCGCCGCCAAGGCCGTCGCCCTCGTGATCCCCGAGGTCAAGGGCAAGCTCACCGGCATGGCCTTCCGCGTGCCGACCCCGACCGTCTCGGTCGTGGACCTCACCGTGAAGACCGAGAAGGACACCTCCCTCGCCGAGATCAAGGCCGCCCTCAAGGCCGCCTCCGAGTCCGGCCCGCTCGCCGGCATCCTCGGCTACACCGAGGACGAGGTCGTCTCCTCCGACTTCATCCACGACACCCGTTCGTCGATCTTCGACGCCGGCTCCTCCATCGAGCTCAACAAGACCTTCTTCAAGCTCGTGTCCTGGTATGACAACGAGTGGGGCTACTCCAACCGCGTCGTCGATCTCACCAAGAAGATCGCCGCCAAGCTCTAAGCCCGAGATCGGTAACGCTTGATCTAAACCACGGAGGACACGGAGCACACGGAGGCTAGTCATCAGCCTCTCCGTGAACTCCGTGTTCCCCGTGGTTTAATTTTTTCCGCCTCCATTCCCTCCCTTTCGCCATGGCCAAGTTCAAATCCATCCGCGACCTCCAGCTCTCCGGCAAACGCGTCCTCATGCGCGTGGACTTCAACGTCCCGCAGGACAAGCAGACCGGCGCCATCACCAACACCGCGCGCATCAGCGCCGCGCTCCCGACCATCCAATACGCCCTCGAGCAGGGCGCCTCCGTGGTCCTCATGTCGCACCTCGGCCGTCCCGACGGCCAGCGCATCGCCAAGTTCTCCCTCAAGCCCGTCGCCGCCGAGCTCGAGAAACTCCTCGGCAAGCCCGTCAAGTTCCTCGATGACTGCGTCGGCGCCGCCGTCGAGTCCGCCTGCGCCAACCTCAAGGCCGGCGAGGTCGTCCTCCTCGAAAACCTCCGCTTCCACATCGAGGAAGAGGGCAAGGTGAAGAACGAGGACGGCACCTCCACCAAGGCCGACCCCGAGAAGGTGAAGGCCTTCCGCGCCTCGCTCACCAAGCTCGGCGACGTCTTCGTCAACGACGCCTTCGGCACCGCCCACCGCGCCCACTCCTCCATGGTCGGCGTCGCCCTTCCGCAGAAGGCTGCCGGCTTCCTCATGGAGGCCGAGCTCAAGGCCTTCAACAAGGTCCTCGAGGCCCCCGACCGCCCGCTGCTCGCCATCCTCGGCGGCGCCAAGATCGCCGACAAGATCCCCCTCATCAACAACCTCCTCGACAAGGCCAACAAGGTCATCATCGGCGGCGGCATGGCCTACACCTTCCACAAGGTGAATCGCGGCATGA
>JAUWBD010000103.1 GCA_030605125.1 Verrucomicrobiota bacterium
CGCGCGCCCACGCTCGTCATCAAGCAAAAGGCCCTCGAGCAGGGCATGCGCACCCTCCGCGACGACGGCCTCCGCGCCATCTTCGACGGCGCCACCTCGATCGAAGAAGTGGTCAAATACACCTGATGCGCGCGGCGCGCAACAGAAATGACCAATGACGAATGCCGAATGACGAATGCCCCGGCCACCGCCCCTGCGGCGGAAACACCTAGGAACGGGCCACGTCGTTTTGCTTTCTAAATTAGTCATTCGTCATTAGTCATTCGTCATTCTCCACATCCCCTCCCCATGCCCAAGTTCTCCTACATCGCCATCGAGTCCGCCACCGGCAAGGACAAGAAAGGTGTCATCGACAGCTCCAGCGCCGAACAGGCCGCCCTTGATCTGAAGGCCATGGGCCTTCTGCCCACCGCGGTGAATCCCGCCGGCGGCCTCCGCGCCGGCGCCAAGGGTGGCGCCAAAGGCGACGCCGGCAACCCCTTCACCGGCGGCGGTGGCGCACCCGCCAAGAAGAAGAGCGCGCCGATGACCATCGGCAAGGTTGTCAGCAATCAAGGTCTCGCCGTCTTCACGCGCCAGCTCTCCACGCTGGTCAACGCCGGCATGCCCATCCTTCGCTCGCTCGAGACTCTCGCGCGCCAGGAGAAAAACCCCGGCTTCAAATACGTGCTCGAGGCCGTGGCCGAGACCATCAAGTCCGGCGGCACCTTCTCCGACGGTCTCCTCCAGCACCCCAAGGTCTTCGACCGCCTCTACATCAACATGGTGAAGGCCGGCGAGGCCGGCGGCGTGCTCGGCACCGTGCTCGACCGTCTCGCGAAGTTCATGGAAAAGGCCGAGAAGATCAAAGGTAAGGTCAAGGCCGCCATGACCTACCCGCTGATCATCATGGTCGTCGCCGTGCTCATCGTCTCGGCCCTCATGGTGTTCGTGATTCCGAAGTTCGAGGAAATCTTCTCCGGCCTGCTCAAGGGCACGCCGCTCCCGCTCCTCACGCAGTTTGTGCTCGGTGTCTCGAACTTCATGAAGAACAACATCTTCGCGACGATCGGCATCGTCGTGGGTATCTTTATCGCCTTCAAGATGGCGATGAAGACCAAGTCCGGGAAAAGCGCCATGGACTGGTTCCAGATCAACGTGCCCGCCTTCGGTCCGCTCTTCCTCAAGGCTTCCGTCGGCCGCTTCACCCGCACCCTCGGCACGCTCCTCTCCTCCGGCGTGCCCATCCTCCAAGCCCTCATCATCACCCGCGACACCTCCGGCAACGTCCACGTCGCCAAAGCGCTCAACAAGGTGCACGATCGCGTGAAGGAGGGTGAAGGCGTGGGCAAGCCGCTCGAAGCCACCAAGATCTTCCCGACCATGGTCACCTCGATGGTGGAGGTCGGCGAGGAAACCGGCGCGCTGCCCGAGATGCTCACCCGCATCGCCGACACCTACGACGAAGAGGTGGACAACGCCGTGACCTCCATCACCTCGATCATCGAGCCCATCATGATCGTGTTCATGGCCGTGGTCGTCGGCACCATCGTCATCGCGCTCTTCCTCCCGCTCGTGAAGATCATCCAGACCCTCTCCGGCGGCTGATCACCGCGTGCGCGGGGCACCAGCGTTCCCCGACCATATCGGCAAGACCCGGCGGCAACCCCGTCGGGTCTTGTCGCGTTTGGTCGCGGGTTTGAGCGGAGATTGACAGGCGAGGCGGAGCGCCGACGGTGGGAGCATGATCACGTTGACGCCGCGCGCGGCCGGCCAAATCCGGCAAATGCAGAAAGACCTCGGGGCCGAGGGCAAGGCGTTGCGCCTGCTCGTGGAATCGGGCGGCTGCTCCGGCTTTCAATACGGGATGTCCTTCGATGAACCGAAGGCCGACGACCAACGCTGCGAGAGCGAGGGCGTATCGATGGTGCTAGACGCGACGAGCGCGGCCTATCTGAGCGGTTCTCACGTGGATTTCGACGACGGCCTGCAAGGCAAGGGCTTCGAAATCAAAAACCCCAACGCGCAGAGCACCTGCGGCTGCGGAAAGTCGTTTAGCTGACGCGTTCGGCTACGACTTCATTCGAGCCGCTCCGGCGGGCTCACTCGGTCGCCGAGTCGTCGCTACGCAGCGTGCGCGCGTAGAGCAACACCGCGAGCGCCACGATCGCGTTGAACCCGGCGCCGACCGCGCGCACGGGCGCGGAGGCGGGGATGAACAGGAGCAGCGCGGCGCAGCCCGCGAAGACGACGGCGGCGACGTAGCAAAGCAGGCGGGCTTGGCGGGCCTCGGCCTCGGTCATCGATGATTTGGACATGGCGGAAAGGTTCAGGCGACGCCGATGTGCAGCGCGACGATGCCGAGGGTCATGCGGATCGCGCGCACTTCACGAAAGCCCGCGCGGCGCAGCTCCTCGCTCATCGCCGCGTGGCCGGGGTAGGCCTCGATGGAGGCGTTGAGGTAGTCGTAGGCGGCGCGATCACCGGTGACCTTGCCGGCGATCGCGGGCAGGATGCGTTTCGTGTAGAAATAATAGAGCGGCCGAAACCAGCCGTAGGGCTGGGAAAACTCGAGCACGTGCACGCGGCCGCCGGGCCGGAGCACGCGGCGCATCTCGGACAAGGCGCGATGACGGTCGGCCATGTTGCGCAGACCGAAGGAGACGGTCACCGCGTCGAACTCGGCGTCGCCGCACGGAAGCGCGAGCCCGTCGCCTTGGAGAAACGAGATTCGCGCGGCCGGCGAGTCGGGCGAGGCGGAAGCTTGTTTGGCGACCGCCTGGTCGAGCATGGGCTGGCAAAAATCCATCCCGGTAACGCGCGTGTCGCCAGGCAAGGCGCGCGCGAGCGCGAAGGCGACGTCGCCGCTGCCGGTGGCGAGGTCGAGCACGGCCCGCGGCGAGCCGGCGCGCACATGGCGCACGAGCCGCCGGCGCCACCACTGGTCCACGCCGCCGCTAAGCAGGCGGTTCGCCGCGTCATAGCGACGGGCGATGCGGGCAAACATGGTGTTAACGGCGGCGGGATCGGGCATGTGTCGGCGGAAAAAGAGCACGACGTTAAAGAAGGCCCGGCGGAAAACCAGCCGCGTGTTGGGAATGGGCGCCGCCTCGCGTCCCCGACGGGTCGGCGGGGCCTCGTGGCCCGGCTTGTTCGTATCTGTCGCAACGAGGCAAACCCCTTAGGGTTCGCATCTTGGGTGAATATGCGTAGCCCGTTTGGTAAGTTTTTTCCCCTGAGTCGCTTGTGTAGAATCGATGATCGGTGAGCGCTTGCTCCCGTGGTTGCCGCGTTTGACGCAATCCAAGACGCGAGAGTAGCTTACGATCAGTCCAAACGTTCACCCTCAACCCAGATAATTCCTATGCCCGCCAACCTCACCAAACGAGAAATCGTCCTCGAAATTTATGAAAAGACCGGGTTTCCGCAGAAGGAAATCGTGAGCACCGTGCAGATGACGCTCGATATCATCATGCGCGCCTTGTCCGAGGGTCGTAACGTCGAGTTGCGCAACTTCGGCGTGCTCGAGGTGCAGCGGCGGAAGTCGCGCATCGGCCGCAATCCCAACAAGCCGGACGCCGAGGTCGTCATCCCCGAGCGCGCGGTTGTGAAGTTCAAGTCGGGCAAGATCCTCAAGCAGATGCTCAAGAAGCTCGACATCTCGCAGCTTTAAACAGGGGGCGCGCCCCGCGCGCGTCTTCCCCCTTGGTCCCGGTCGCGGCCGGCCCCTCCTTCGGGAGAGGCCGGCCGCGCTGCTTTTTGGGGTGGCGCCTCCGGCCGTGGGCGCGCGAATCTGGCGGTTTTCCGTCCGTCCCGACCTTTTCCAAGAACCTCATCCACGCGCCATGGCCCAGTTCCAATCCCTGCCCGGTTTTCGCGAGTTCTATCCCGACGCCTTCGCGCGTCGCAGCCACATCTTCCGTGGCTGGCGCCGGGCCGCGCATGCGTATGGATTTTCTGAATACGACGCGCCGGTGCTCGAGCCGCTCGACCTCTACAAGGCGAAATCGGGCGACGAGATCGAGGCGCAGCTCTTCTCCTTCACCGACAAGGGCGGCCGCGAGGTCGCGCTGCGCCCCGAGATGACGCCGACCGTGTGCCGCCTGGTCGGCGCGCGGGCCAACGCCCTCAAGCGCCCGATCAAGTGGTGCAGCATAGGCGAGTTCTACCGCTACGAGCGCGCGCAGAAGGGCCGCGAGCGCGCCTTTTTCCAGTTCAACTGCAACATCTTCGGCGAGCCCGGCCCGGAGGCGGAGATCGAGCTGATCGGCCTGCTCGTGCAGGCGCTCACCGGCTTCGGCCTCACCGCGGACGATTTCTACGTGCGCCTCAGCGACCGCACGCTGTGGCTGCACTACCTCGCCTCGCTCGGCCTCGACGAGGCGCGCTCCAAGGCCGTGCTCGGCGCGGTGGACAAGTTTGAGAAGATCGGCGACGACGCCTTCAAGGGCTACGCCGAGGCGCACGGCCCGCTGCCCGAGGACGTGAAGGCGAAGGTGCTCGCCTTCCTGAAGATCAAGAGCCTCTCCGCGCTCGAGGAAACGCTCGCGCCGATCGGCGGCGAATCCCTCCAGGCGCGACTCGCCGACTGGCGCAAGCTGGTCAACGGCCTTGCCGCGATGGGGCTCGGCGAATTCGTCGAGGTGGATTTCGGCGTCGTGCGCGGCCTGGCCTACTACACCGGCTTCGTCTTCGAGGCCTTCGACCGCAAGGGAGAGCTGCGCGCCATCGCCGGCGGCGGCCGCTACGACGACCTCGTGAAGAAACTCGGCGGCCCCGATCTGCCCGCGGTGGGTTTTGCCATCGGCGACGTCACGATGGGGCTGCTGCTGGATCAACGCGGCCTCATGCCGAGCTTTGGCCCGGCGGCCGAGGTTTACGTGGTGATCGGCGGCGAGGCGGAGCGTGCGGCGGCGTTTCTCGACATCGCGGGGCTGCGCGCGGCGGGCTACCGGGTGGAGTATCCGCTCAAGGACCTCGCCTTTGGCAAACAGTTCAAGGCCGCGGCCGAATCCGGCGCCAAGCTCGCGCTCATCTACGGCGGCGACGAACTGGCGAAGGGCGTGGTGAAACTGCGCGATCTCGCCGACCGCAGCGAGCACGAGGTGCCGCGCGCGGCGGTGGTCGAGGCGGTGCGCGACCACCTCTCCGGCGGCGCCTGACCCGGCGATACGCCTCGCCTCAAGCCGCCAGCAGCGCCTTCAGGCGGGCAAAGGCCGGCTTGGGCTGGTCGTCGTGGGTCACGAGGCCGAGGTGGTATTCGTTTTCATCCACATGGAAGCCCTCGATCGCCTCGCGCGCGGGGTCGAGGTCGAACAGCGAATACCAATACACCCGCTCGGCCGGCGCGGCGATGGCCAGGTCGAGCATCCGCGCCTGGAGTTCGTGGCGGGCGGGCTCGCCTAGATCGGGGTCCCAGGTGGCGAGGCCGGTCTCGGTGATCCAGATGCCGCGCTCGCCGACGAGCGGCGCGATGGTCGCGATTTTTTCGTCCCAGCCGTGCCAGTGGTCATGCCAGTCCCAGTTCGAATGCGAGGGCCACCACATGCCGGGGAAGCCGTGGATCGCGATCTTGTCGAGGTAGGGGAACACGCCCGCGCGCTCGATGCGGCGCAGCCAATGCGGGTCCACCGGGATCATGCCGCCGAGCACGGTGCGCATGCCGCGCTGGTGGGCCCAGTAGGCGGCGTCGCCGATCATCTCAGCGAACTTCGACCACTCGGGGTCGTGGGTGGCGAAATCCCATTTGTAGAGGTTGTTGGGCTCGTTCCAGAGCTCGAGATGGGAGATCCAGCCGCCGTGCCGGGTGATGACGAGGTCGATGAAATCGGCGTAGTCGCGCAGGCGGCGCGGCGGGCTCGCGCAGCGCCCATCGACGGCGAGCGAGGGCGGCGTGTGCCAGACGGAGACGAGCAGCTCGAAGTCGTCGAGCTCGGCAAAGAGGTGGTCATACCAATCCGCTCCGCCGGGCAGATGGTAGTCGGCCCAGGAGATGCCGGTGCGGAGATGGCGCACGCCGAGTTCGCGCAGACGGCGCACGGCGCGGGCGAGGGTTTTCTCGTCGCCGTGGTGGAACCATTGGCAGAGGCCGAAGCGGTCGCGGAGCCGACGCTCGGAAAGCATCGGCTCTGCGACCGCTTCGGAATGTCCAATGTCCAATTTCCAATAACCAATGAGGTCGTCGGTGGACGGCTGAGCCGGCGGCGGGCGGACATTGAAGGTTTTAACCGGCATCGGCGATGAAAGGGCTAGCGTTTCGGCGTTTGGGCGCGGGTGCGGCCGCAGGCGGCGTCGAGCTCGGCCGGGTCCCAGCGCATGGGCGGGTGCTGGTCGTGCAGGCGCGTCGGCTCGCAGAGGTAGATCTCGTGCCCGGGCTGCGCCGTCACGGTGAGGCCGGCGGAGCGGAGCAGGGCGACGACGCCGGCGTGGTTGGGCACCCACCAATTCGTCGGATCGCCGGCGAGGGATTTCTCGATGAAGGCCATGCGCGGCCAGCCGGGGGCGTCGAGCGCGGCTCGATTGTCGAAATCCTGGTCGTCGGGGGTGTCGAGCACGGCGGTGTCGGGCGAGGTCAGCGTCTGGAACAACACCAGCCGGCGGGCGCGCTCCACCACGAGGTCGAGGCCGAGCACCGGGTAGCGCAGGTGGTAGAAGACGCCCATGAAGAGCACGAGGTCGTAGTCGTTGTCCCAGCGCGCGAGGTCATAGACGCCCGCCTGGCGAAAGGTGATGCGCTGATCGAGGCCGTGCAGGCCGGCGGCCCAGCGGGCCTGGCGCAGGAAGTGCGGATCGATGTCGATGGCCGTGACCTGCGCGCCACGTTTCGCGAGTTCGATGCTGTAGAAGCCGGAGTTGCAGCCGATATCGAGGACCGTCCAGCCGTCGAGGCGGCGCGGCAGGTGCGGCTCGATCTGATCCCACTTCATCATGGGAAAGTCGCCGAGCGGGTGGTTGGGCGCGGTCTGCGTGCCGTCGGGCAGGTGCAGGTTGTGGAACCACGGCGCGAGCGCGGCGGCCTCGGCGGCGAGGCCCACGGGCTTGGCCGGCGGCGGCACCATGAAGCGGGCGGTGGAGGAGGCGGCGGCGGACGCTGGAGCGGCGGAGGGTGGGAGAGAGGCTGCGGCGGCCGAGCCGGGAGCGGCGGTGCCGGCGAGGACAGGCGCGGCTTCGAGCAGGTGTTTTTCCAGCTCGGCGGCCCGGTGGTCGGCGGTGTGTTCGCGGAGCACGCGGGCGCGGGCGGCGAGGCCGAGATCGGCGGACTGGACCTGCGAAAAGTCGCGGAGAAAGCGCTCCACGTCCTCGGCGCTGTCGGCGACGAGGATCTCGCGGCCGGGCTCGAAGAGATTTTCCAAGCCGGCCCATCGATCAGTGATGATCGGCGTGCCGCAGGCGGCGGCTTCGAAAAGGCGCACGCTTGGCGAGTGCCCGGTGGCGAGCATGTCGGCACGGGTGAGGTTGAGCGTGAAGCGTTGGGCGTTGTAGAAACGGCGGTGCTCGACCGGAGGCAGGTGCTCGATGCGCTCCACGTTGTCCGGCCAGGCGATGTCGGCGGGGTATTGCGGGCCGGCGACGACGAAGCGGCACGCGGGCCGGCGGCGGGCGGGCTCGAGCAGGCGCAGGTCGAGGCCGGGCTGTCGATCGGCGCTGTAGGTGCCGAGGTAGCCGAGGTCCCAGCGGTTTTCGGTGGGCTCGGGGAAGTAGTGCGTGGGATCGACGGCGCAGAAAAGGGCGCGGGCGCGGGGCGAGCCAAACTCCTGCTCGAGCGTGTCGAGCACGGGGCCGCCGCTGAAGGACAGGTAGAGCGGGTAGCGGCGGATCAGATCGGGCGAGATGTATTCGTGGTCGTCGCGGCGCAGCTTGGCGAGGGTGACGGGCGTATCGATGTCGTAGAAGGCCACGAGGCCGCGCGCGGTGATCAGCGCCCACTCACCGACGCGCACGCCCTCGGGCACGTAGGAGCCGATGATGACGGCGTCGGCCGCGCGCACGGCGGCGGTGTGCTCGCGGCGCAGCGAATCGAGGTCGGCGTAGAGGGCGACCTTCGCGTAGGTGCACTCGGCGAGGTCGCGGTTGTTGGCATACCACGGCACGTCGCGCTCGAGAAACAACACCTCGTGTCCGCGTGCGGCGAAGGCGCGGAGCAGGGCGCGCCAGGTGGTGGCGTGCCCGTTGCCCCAGGACGAGGTGAGGGAGAGGCCGAGGACGACGATCTTCATTTTTCGATGGGCGGAGAGCGAGGGGCGGGCTCAGGCGTGGGCGCCGGCCGGGGCGTGGGCTTCGAGCAGGTTCTCCAGCTCGATCACGCGGTGGCCGTAGGTGTGCTCGGAGAGGATGCGGCGGCGGGCGGCGCGGCCGATGGCGGAGGCGCGCGCCGGGGTGAGCTGGTCGAGCCAGTCGGCCACCTCCGAGCCGTCGGCGGCGACCAAAACCTCGAAGCCCGGCTCGAGAAACTGCTCGATGCCCTCCCAGCGGTCGGTGATCAGGCAGGCGCCGGCGCCGGCGGCCTCGAAGAGGCGGGTGGGCGGGGAGAACCCGTAGCGCGCCATGCTCTCGCGGTTGATGTTGAGCACGGCGCGGGCGGAGCAGTTGAAGGCGTTGTGATGCGCGGAGCCCACATGGCCGAGGCGGCGAACATTGGGCGGCACGGGCTTGTCGTCCCAGCCGCTGCCGCCGAGCAGAAAGGTGTGGCGCGGGCGGGCGGCGGCGGGCTTGAGGAAAAACTCCTCCACGCGGCGCTCGCGGTCGGGCAGGCGGTTGCCGAGAAAGCCGAGGTCGGCCACGAGGTCGGGCACCGGGGGCACGGGGTGGTGGGTGTCGGGATCGAGCGCGTTGTAGATCGGCACGCAACGGACGGCGCCGAGGTCCTCGTAGGCCTCCACGACCGGGCGGCCGCCGCCGTAGGTGAGCACGAGGTCGTAGCGCGGGATGAGCGCCCGGAAAGGATCCGTAGGATTCTCGTGGATACGATCCAGCGTGGCGGGGGCATCGACATCCCAGAACACGACGCGCGATCCGTGGCGGCGGTGGGCGAGCACGGCCTCCTCGAGCAAGGCGTCGTGGACGCCGACGCCGCTAGCCTTGACGAGCAGGTCGGCATGGCCGGCGGCGGTCTCGACGGTGCGAAGGGCCTCGTCCGCGGTGGGCTTGTAAACCACCACGCGCGCCCAGTCGGGATCGGGCATGTCGCGGTGCTTCTGGCGCTCGTAGGCGTCGGGTTCGTAGAAGGTGACGCGGTGCCCGCGCCGGGCGAGGGCGTGGAGCAGCCCGCGGTAATAGGTGGCGGCGCCGTTCCAGTAGGAGGAGACGAGGCTCGAGCCGAAGAAGGCGATGTCGAGGGCGGGCATGGGGCGGGGGAGGGCTGGGGGCGGAGACGTGAAACCTGAGGCGGGCTAGCTCGCCGCGGCGTAGGCGGGGGCGGGGCTCTTGGCGGCGCGGACCTGGCGATGGATGGCGAGCAGCTCGTCCGCGCGATGGGCGCAGGTGTGACGGGCGCGGATGGTGGCGAGGGCGTGGTCGGCGATGCGCTGGCGCAGGTCGGGATCGGAGAGCAGAAGGGTGAGTTGTGCGCGCATCTCGTCGCCATCGCGGGCGACGAGGTAGTCCTCGCCCGGCGTGAAAAGGCCTTCGGCGTCGTCCCAGGGCGCGGTGACCATCGGGATGCCGCAGGCCATGGCCTCGAAGGGGCGGATCGTCGGGATGCCGGGCAGGGCGCGCACGTAGGGGCGGCGCGGCACGTGGACCGTCACACGGTGGCGGGCGAAGACCTCGGGCGCGTCGAAATTGGGCAACCAACCCTGGTAATCCACGCCCGCCTCGGCGAGGGCGTCGAGCGCGGCCGGCGGGTAGCGCACGCCGTGCACGGTCGCGGAGAGGCTGAGCTCGCGGATCGGGTCGAGGAGGTATTCATGCAGCTCGGCGCTGCGTTCCTCGTCGCCCCAGTTACCCACCCACACGAGGTCGGACTTCGGGCCGGCGTGCTGGCGCGGGTAGAAGACCGTGGTGTCCGCGGCCTCGTGCCACACGAAGGCGCGGAGGGCGAGGTTCTCGCGGAGGTAGAGGTCGCGCAGCACGCGGCCGAAGGCCAGCACGCCGTCGTAGTGGTGGAGATCATACGCGCGCATCGCCTCGGGTTGGGTGACGAGGCGGTGGTGGGTGTCGTGGAAGAAGAGGTTGAAGCCGTGGTGCAGGCGGGCCTCGCCAATGCGCGCGACGAAATCGGGGGAGTTCCACTCGTGCACGAGAACGAGGTCGGCGTCGGCCAGCACGACATCGAGGTCGATGTTGGCGGGATCGTAGGCGCGCGAGTGGAGGTCAGGGTAGATGTCGTGAAAACGGCGGAGCGGGGCGAGGCCGTGGTGCTCGACGAGGTTGTGCAGGCTCCAGTTGTCGAGCGGCTCGTAAACCAGCACCTCGTGCCCGCGGCGTCCCAGTTCGCGCGCGACGCCGCGCAGGAAGTGCGCGTTGCCATGATTCCAGTCGGAGAGGAGCGAGTGGTAGAAGAGGACGATTTTCATGCGAGAACGGGAACGAGGTTGGAGGGAAGGGGCGAAGGCTGGGCTTGGGCGGATGGGGAGGGAGTCTTGAGGCCGGAGGGCGCCGCGGGCGGGGCGAGGAGGGAGGCATAGGCGCCGAGGTAGGCGTCGCACATGCGGCCGGGCGTGAGGGCGGAGGCGCGCCGGCGGGACTCGGCGGAGAGGCGGCGGCGCAGCGTGGGGCTCACGATGAGTTGCTCGAGCGCGGCGTGAAGGGCGGAGGGCTTGTCGGGCGCGGCGAAGAGCGCGGCGCCATCCCAGTTCTCGCGCAGGCTGGGGATGTCGCCCAGCACGAGGGCGCAGCCGGCGTGGGCGGCCTCGAGGATCGAGAGCCCGAAGGGCTCGTAGCGCGCGGGCGCGGCGAAGATGGCGGCGCGGTCGAGGTGGCCGCCCAGGCTGTGCTCCGGCAGGGTGCCGAGCAGCTCGACGTTGGGCAGCGAGATCTCCGCGCCGTCGGGCGAGCGGGTGGGGCCGGCGAGGCGAACGGGCCAGGCGAGGCGGGGGGCGAGATCGGCCAACGCGCGGAGGTTTTTGGCCTCATCCCAGAGGCGGCCGACGCCGAGGATGGCGCCTTCGCGAGGCAGCCCGGGCGAGGGGAGGGGAGAGCGGCCGTTGGGGATGACGCGCGCGGCGGGGAGGTGCCCGTAGTGGGCCACAAGCGCCGCAAGCATCGCCTGGGTGGGAGCCACGACGAGACGCGCGGAACGCAGGCCGCGGGCGACGGCTTCATGGTAGCGGTGCCAGCTCGCGGGCGGGTAGCAGCGGTGCACGGCGCGCCACCACGAGAAGACGCAGGAATGCGCGGCGATGAGCACCGGTGCGCGGAAGGGCACGGCGCCGTGGGCGTAGCCGTTGAGGTGGATGATGTCGGGGCGGTGTTCTTCCTCGAGCGCGAGCAGCCATTCGCCGCTGGAGGCGACGTCGTCCCACGGGTTCTCCATCCACTCGAGGCGACGGTGGTCGGCGAGGAGCGTGGCGCGCGGGCCGAGGCGTGCGAAGGCGGCGCGTTGAGCGGGTGAGACCGGGCCGCCGAAGGAGGCGACGACGACCTCGATCTCGGCGGCGACGAGGCCGCGCACGAGCTCGAGCATATAGGTCCACACGCCGCCGACGGGATCGGCGGTCATGAGGACGCGGCGTGGGGCGCGAAGGGCGGGGGGCGGCTGGAGTGCCGGCTCAGCAGGGGTGGGCGAATCAGCGGTCATAGTGGACGATGGCCTTGCAAAAACCTTCGGGGCGCTCGCGCAGGTGGGTGAAGGCCTGGTCGAGCTCGGTGAGACGGAAGCGGTGGGTGTAGAGCGGCGCGGGATCGAGCCGGCCCTCGGCCACGGCGGTGGCGGCGCCGGCGACCCCGAGCGCATAGACGAGCGGGTCGCGCTCGTGGGCGTTGATGACGTCGAGGCCGCGCCAGTTCCACGACTGCATGTTCACCTGGCGAGGGCCGTCCTGGTGGTAGCCGGCGATGACGAGCCGACCGCGCTCGCGCACGAGCTCGGAGGCGAGATCGAGCGGCCATTGCAGGCCGACGCACTCGATCACCCGATCGCAACCGACGCCGCCGGTGAGGCCCTTGATCTCCTCGATGATGCGCCAATGGTCGTCCATCGCGACGACGCGGGTGGCGCCCATGCGCGCGGCCATCTGCTGGGCGAAGGGGCGGCGGGCGATGGCGTAGGTTTTCGCGCCGGTGTGGGCGACGAGCTGCGTGAGCACCGCGCCGAGGAAGCCGATCCCGACGATGGCCACGTGGTGGTGCGGCAGGATGTTGGCGCGGCGGAAGACGTTGACCGCGCAGCCGAGCGGCTCGCCCGGAAACTCGCGCGAATCGAGCGCGGCGGGGATTGGCACGATCTGGTCAACCGGAGCCGTGGCGACCTCGGCGAAGGCGTTGGCGGAGAGCAGGGCGACGCGGTCGCCGACGCGGAGTTTGGTGCCATCCACGTCCGGGCCGAGCTCCTCGACCAAGCCCCAGGCCTCGTGGCCGGGCTCGCCGGGAGAAAGCGGGTATTTGAACCAGTCACGGCCTTCCCAGACGGGGAGGTTGGAGCCGCAGACGCCGCAGCCGTGCAGGCGCACGCGGGCGTGCCCCGGGGCGGGGGTGGAAACGGGGAGACGGCGGTATTCGAAGCGACCGGGTGCGGCGAGGAAGGCGGCGAGGTAGTCGGCGCTCATTGGACCTCGGCCCTCGTGAAGGAGGTGATGCGGGGTGGAAGCATGGAAGGGAAAGTCGGTGCCTTAGCCGGCGGTGGATGCGGCGAGCTCGGGGGCGGGGCGGGTGTTTTCGACAAGCCAGCGGTGGAGGCGGGCGACTCCGGCCTGAAGGCTCACGCGCGGCGTCCAGGAGGCGGCGGCGCAGAAGCGGCGGATATCGGAGACATAGTAGCGCTGGTCCGCGGCGCGCCACTCGGCGAACTCGACCGCGGGCTCCGCGCCGTTGAGGTCGCGGATCAGGTCCATCAACTCGAGCAGGCTGGTGGTGCGAGCCGGGCCGCCGCCGAGGTTGAAGGCGCGGCCGGTGAGGCGGTCGATGCGCTCCTGCGCGCGGAGGAGCGCGTCCACGAGGTCGTCCACGTGGAGCGCGTCGCGCACCTGGCGGCCATCGCCATAGAGCGTGATGGTGCGACCGGCGAGGGAGCTGAGGAGGAAGTGGGCGATCCAGCCCTGGTCCTCGTTTCCGCACTGGTGCTGGCCGTAGATGCAGCTCATGCGAAAGACGACGGCGGGAATCCCGAAGGTGCGCGCGTAGTCGAGCACGTATTGGTCGGCGGCGCCCTTCGAGCAGCCGTAGGGGCTGTGGAAGGAGACGGGGCGGCTCTCGTCGAAACCGTGGCGCAGCTCGGGGTCGGCGGGCTCGTAGCGGCGGCCGTTGGCGGCGAGCGCGACGTCCTCGAGGTGGCCGTAAACCTTGTTGGTCGAGGTGAACACGAGCCCGTGCCGGCGCGGGGAGCGGCGGATGGCCTCGAGCAGGTTGAGCGTGCCGCGGGCGTTGATGTCGAAATCCGCGCCGGGGTCGGTGAGGCTGGTGGTCACGGCGACCTGGGCGGCGAAGTGAAACACGGGGCCGACGCCGCGCAGCGCGGCTTCGACCGCGTGCGGATCGCGCATGTCGCCGAGGCGGAGCTGGAGCCGCTCGCCGTGGCGCGAGCGCAGCCAGGTGAGATTCCGCTCCACGCCGGGGCGGGAGATGTTGTCAAAGATCCGCACACGCCGCCCGAGGGAGAGCAGGTGGTCGGCGAGATTGCAGCCGATGAAGCCGGCGCCGCCGGTGATCAGCACGGGGATGTCGTCGAAAAGCGGAGCGCGGGCGGCGGGCGCGGGCGAGGAGGCGGTGGCCGACGATGCGTTGACGCCGGCGACACCGGCGGCGCCGGACGAGCCGTCGCCGGGAGCGACGAAAGAGGGCGCGGGGATGCCGGCCGCGAGCGGGTGCGGGGTGAGCGTGCTCATACGGTGAGCCCCCTTTCCGCGAGTTCTGTGGCGGCTTCTTCGACGCGGTTGATGGCGATGCGCCCCTCCAGCCAGCCGGCCAGCTCGGCGAGGCCCTCGTCGAAGTCCACCTTCGGGCTGAAGCCCAGCAACTCGCGGGCGAGCGAGATGTCGGCGAAGCAGTGGCGGATGTCGCCGGCCCGGTGGGTTTGCGTGATCTCGGGGCCGATGTGCGCGCGGCCGAGCACGGTGGCGAGGCGCTCCGCGACTTGGTTGATCGTGAGGTGGCGGCCGCTGCCGATGTTGATCACGCGGCCGACGGCGCGCGGGGCCTCGAGCGCAAGGGCGCAGGCGCGGGCGACGTCGGCGACGTTGACGAAATCGCGACGCTGCTGGCCGTCCTCGAACACGAGGGGCGGGAGGCCGTTGAGCAGGCGCGAGGCGAAGATCGCGAGCACGCCGGTGTAGGGGTTGGAGAGCGCCTGGCGCGGACCGTAAACGTTGAAAAAGCGCAGCGCCACGGAGGGGATGCCGTAGGCTTGGCCGACGATGAGGCAGAGCCGCTCCTGGTCGTATTTCGAGAGGGCGTAAACGGAGGCGAGCTCGGGCTGCTTGGTCTCGGGCGTGGCGACCGGGACGAGTTGACGGCCCTCGGCGTCGGCGAGCTCCCACTTGCGGGCCTTGAGGCGATCGAGCGGGCGCAGGCGGCCGGGCACGAGCGGGCCGCTGGCGCCGCGGTAGAGGCCTTCGCCGTAGATGCTCATGCTCGAGGCGACCACGAGCCGCCCCACGGGGCGGCGGGCGAGCGCCTCGAGGAGCACCGCGGTGCCCTCGTTGTTCACCGCGGTGTAGTCGGCGATCCGATACATGCTCTGGCCGACGCCGACCATCGCGGCGAAGTGGTAAACCGCGTCCACGCCCTCGAGCGCGTCGGCGACCGCGCGCGGGTCGAGCACGTCGCCCACGCGCAGCTCGACCTCGGGGTCGAGGTAGGAGGGGCGGACGGCGTCTTCGCCGTGGACCTGGGAGACGAGGGCGTCGAGCACGCGCACGCGGTGGCCACGGCGGAGCAGTTCGTCGGCGAGGTGGGACCCGATGAAGCCGGCGCCGCCGGTGATGAGAATTTGCTTGGGCATGGGAGAGGACGTGGGTGCGGCGGGAAGTGCCGCATCAAGGAGGCCGTGGCAGCGCGATGCGTCCTCGGCGTAAGCAGGATAACGAGCGGGGGAACGCGGTGACATCGGAGCCGCAGCGGGCGGCTTGGTGGGAACTTCCCTTGCCGGCTCCCGGTAAATCCCCGCGCGGCGCCGGCGCGCGGGCGTCGCGCCGCTCATGCCCCTGCCGCGGTGGCGGTCACGCCGCCAGATCGCGAGGGGTGCCAAACTGCTCCGCGATGATCTTCAGCGCGGCCTCGTGGAGGCCGACGGCGCTGTAGCAGAGCGAGGGATCGACCGAGCAGTCGATGCCGCCGTCGAAGAGGGAGAACAGCACCCCGAGCACGCATGCATCGGTGTCGCCGCCGCATACCAGAACGCGGCGCAGGCCCGATTCGCGGAGGCGGCGCACGGCGAGCGGATCGAGGCCGTAGCCGAACTTTTCCAGCACGAGATCGCCGGGGCCGGGCTGGATGAAAAAATCGAGCTCCGGAGTGCCGGGCGCGCAGGAGTTGCGGTTGAGCTTGCGACGAATGATCGAGCCGGGCGGGTTGACGAAGCGGGTGAAGACCCGGAGCGGAAACGTGGCCGAGCGTTCGCGGATGCGCTCGACCAGATCCGGCGGCGGGTGGAAGGCGCGTTGCAAATCGACGATGACGATGGCGTCCATCCGGGACATCCTAGCGCCCGGTTGCGCGGTGAGACATCGGGCGCGGGCCGGGAGGGACGGGTGGAAAGCAAAACGCCCGCCTCGATGGAGGCGGGCGGGCGAAGGTGTCGGGCCTTGGAGGGGTTGGCGGTCGGGGAACGAGGCCGCCCCTCGCGGCCGGGAGCAGGCTCAGAGCGGCTTGCGCGGCTCGATGAGGCCGATCTCCACGGCGTAGCGGGTGAGGCTGGCCACGTCGTGCAGGTTGAGTTTGCGCATCAGATTGGTGCGGTGGTTGTCCACGGTCTTCACGCTGATGCTAAGCTTGGCGGCGATCTCCTTGGTGCTGTGGCTCTCGGCGACGAGCTGGAGGATCTCGCGTTCACGATCGGTGAGGAAGTCGGCGCTGTTGCTGGCGCTGGGGTTGGCGACGACATCGCGGAGGAGGGCGGCGACGGCGGGGCCGAAGTAGGTGCCGCCGTTGGCGACGGTTTCCAGGCCCTTCTTGAACTCCACGAGGCCGGCGGTCTTTTCGACGAAGCCGTGAGCGCCCACCTCGAGCATCTCGCGCACGAGAACCGGATTTTCATGGCCGGAAAACACGAGCACGCGAACATGCGGAAGGTGTTTCACCAGACGGCGAAGGAGGTCCACGCCGTTGAGCCCGGGAAGCTTGGCGTCGAGCACGAGCAGGTCGGGCTTCACTTCGAGGCAGAGGTTGAGAGCGCCCTGGCCGTCGCCGCTTTCGCCGACGAGGTCGTAGTTTTTGTCGTGGCGGAGAATCTCAACCAGCATTTCGCGAATGGCGGTCTGGTCCTCAATGATCACAAGGCGCTTCATAAATGACCTTTTACTAGCTGCGCGGGAGTCCTAGTTTTCAATACAAACCTTGTCCTTGACGATGATTTTGCCCGGTTCGCTCGCTCGATTGGCTTCCGTGGGACGGTGGATGACGGTCGCGGGTTGCTGCAGCGTGGCGGGATGGGCGCTGGTCGGCTGCGCGGCGGGAGGCGCGAGCGTCGCGCCGGCGCCACCGCCTCCCAGCGTGGGTGTGAGCAAGAACCAAGCCTGGCGCGACGCGGAGGCCCTCGCCGCGCTCGACCCTTCGCGGATGACGGTGATCGGCAGCGGTGAATCGATGAAGCCGGTTTACGGCGAAAACACGGTGTTGGTGTTGCAACGCGTGTCCTTCGAGACGCTCGTCCCGGGCATGAATGTGGCCTACCGCAACTCGGCCGGCCGCGTGGTCTTGCACCAGCTGATTGCGAGGGAGGGCAGGAGCTGGCGCGCCCGTGGATTGAACAATCAAACCGAGGACGTCGAGCGAGTGACGCCCGAAAACCTGCTTGGTATCGTCTATGCCGCTTTCGCCAACGAGGCCGTGAAGTGAGGGAGGGATTGTCCCCCGCGACGAGAGCTCGCGAAATGGCGGGAAAAAACCCTTGCCTCCGGAGGCTTCGGGCGCATCCAAAGACCCCTCGCAGCGACGGGG
>JAUWBD010000097.1 GCA_030605125.1 Verrucomicrobiota bacterium
CGCGCGCCCACGAGCACCGCGATCTCGAACAGCACGTAGAGCGGCGCCGCGAAGAGACACTGCGTGAAGGGATCGGGCGTCGGCGTGACCACCGCCGCGATGATGAAAATCGCCACGATCGAGTGGCGGCGATACTTCCGCAGCGTCTCCACGCGCAGCAGGCCGAAGTAGATCGCCATCACGATCAGCAACGGAAACTCGAAGGCCGCGCCCACGCCGAGCACCAGCCAGACGAGCAACGAGTAGTAGCTCGAGGGCGTCCACAGGGTGTTGAAGCCCAGCAGCGTGTTCAGCTCCAGCGACACCCGCAGCGTGCTCGGCACGAGCAGGAAAAACCCGAAGGCCGCGCCGAGCACGAACAACCCGAAAGCCGCCGCGCCCACCGGCCGCACGAGCCTCCGCTCCTTCTCCGTGAGCGCCGGCGAGACGAACTGCCCGACAAAAAACAGCATGAACGGCGCCGCCAGCGCGAGGCCGCCGAAGCCGCACAGTTGAAACAAGATCCCGAAGCTCTCCATCACGCCGCGCGTGTTCAGCTCGAGCTCCAGTTCCGGCCGGCCGCTTTGCACCGAATGCAGCGGCCAGAGCAGCACGGAGTTGAAGCGCTTGAGCGAAAACGCGACCACGCCGGCCGCGACCGCGAAGGCGATCGCGCACTTCACGAGCGTCCAGCGCAGCTCCTCGAGGTGGTCGAGGAAGCCCATCGGTTTCTCCCGCGGGTCGAGCACGGCCTCCGCGTCGTCGTATTCGACGTCGTGGGCGGAGTCGGTGGGCTCGCGGTTCTCGTTCACAGCCCGCCGAGCAAGCCGCGCGCGCCGCATGTTTCAAACCCGGATTACTGGGGCGTCGTCGCTTGCGACGCCCGTGCCCGCGTTTCGGCCCTCGTCCGCCAAACCGGTGTTCGCCAGCAAACGCCCTGCATCGCCAGCGAACGCCCTGCGGCCCCGTTCCCCGACCGCACCCTCCGGCCGCCTCCCTATCCTTTGGCAAATTCCCTTCCCGCCGGCCTCCGGCCTCCGCCGCACCGTTGACACCCCGCCCGCGCGCCCTCTTGTCTCCCGCCTTTGCGCGTCCAACCCCGGGACCTGCAAACAACTCCACAGCCTCTCCACACCTTCCCTAGAACCACCACATCCATGGCCAAATCCACCGCCAAAAAACCCGCCGCCAAGGCCAAGAAAGCCGCCGCGCCCGCCAAGAAATCCGCTCCCGCCGCCAAGTCCGGCAAGGGCCCCAAATACGTTTACACCTGGGGCGCCGGCAAAGCCGACGGCGACGGCTCCATGAAGGCCCTCCTCGGCGGCAAGGGCGCCAACCTCGCCGAGATGACCCGCATCGGCCTGCCCGTGCCCCCCGGCTTCACCATCACCACCGAGGTCTGCACCTACTACTACGCCAACAAGAAGACCTACCCCGCCGTCCTCCAAGCCCAGATGGAGGCCGCCGTCTCCAACATGGAGAAGATCATGGGCACCAAGTTCGGCGCCACCTCCGGCATGCCCCTCCCCGGCGCCGGCCGCTCCGGCGCCCGCGACTCCATGCCCGGCATGATGGACACCATCCTCAACCTCGGCCTCAACGACGACACCGTCGTCGCCCTCGAGAAGGCCACCGGCAACGCCCGCTTCGCCTACGACTGCTACCGCCGCTTCATCCAGATGTATGGCGACGTCGTGCTCGGCGTGCAGAAGCGCCCCGGCGAGGACCACGAGCCCTTCGAGACCGTCATCCACCAGTTCAAGCACGAGACCTACCACGCCGACATCGAGGACTCCAAGCTCACCGCCGAGGACCAGCAGGAGCTCATCAAGCGCTTCAAGGCCCTCGTCAAGGAGCGCACCGGCAAGGCCTTCCCGAACAACCCCTGGGATCAGCTCCGCGGCGCCGCCGGCGCCGTCTTCGGCTCCTGGATGAACGACCGCGCGATCGTCTATCGCCGCAAGTATAACATCCCCGCCGAGTGGGGCACCGCCGTCAACGTCCAGGCCATGGTCTTCGGCAACACCGGCGACACCTCCGGCTCCGGCGTGGCCTTCACCCGCAACCCCGCCAACGGCGCCAACGAGTTCTACGGCGAGTTCCTCGTCAACGCCCAGGGCGAGGACGTCGTCGCCGGCGTTCGCACCCCCGAGCCCGTGCTCAAGCTCAAGGACGTCATGCCCAAGAGCTACGCCGAGCTCATGAAGGTCCGCGCCATCCTCGAGAAGCACTTCAAGGACGTGCAGGACATCGAGTTCACCATCCAGGAAGGCAAGCTGTTCATGCTCCAGACGCGCAACGGCAAGCGCACCGCCGCCGCCGCGCTCAAGTTCGCCGCCGACATGGTGAAGGAGAAGCTCATCGACTGGGAGACCGCCGTCCTCCGCAACCCCGCCGACCAGCTCGAGCAGCTCCTCGCCCCCATCTTCGACCTCTCCGAGGTCAAGAAGGCCAAGGTCATCGCCACCGGCCTCCCCGCCGGCCCCGGCGCCGCCACCGGCAAGATCTACTTCAACGCCGACCGCGCCGTCCTCGCCGCCGACAAGGGCGAGAAGGTGCTCCTCGTCCGCGTCGAGACCTCCCCCGAGGACCTCCGCGGCATGATCGCCGCCGAAGGCATCCTCACCGCCCGCGGTGGCGTCTCCTCGCACGCCGCGCTCGTCGCCCGCCAGATGGGCAAGGTCTGCGTCTGCGGCGCCGCCGGCGTCGCCATCGACTACGATGCGAAGACCGCCACCATCGACGGCCAGGTCTTCAAGGAAGGCGACTTCCTCTCCATCGACGGCACCTCCGGCCTGGTTTACGCCGGCCAGATCAAGACCGCCCCCTCCGAGATCATCTCCGGCCTCCTCTCCGACGACAAAGAGGCCCAGAAGACCGAGAAGTTCAAAAACTACGTCCAGCTCATGAAGTGGTGCTCGCAGGCTTCCCGCCTGTCCGTCCGCACCAACGCCGACACCCCCGAGCAGACCCGCCAGGCCGTGGCCTTCGGCGCCGTCGGCATCGGCCTCGTCCGCACCGAGCACATGTTCTTCGAGGGCGACCGCATCGACGCCATGCGCGAGATGATCCTCGCCGACAACCTCCCCGCCCGCGAGGAGGCCCTGGCCAAGCTGCTCCCCTACCAGCGCGACGACTTCTACGGAATCTTCAAGGCGCTCAAGGGCTTCCCCGCGACGATCCGTTTCCTCGACCCGCCCCTCCACGAGTTCCTGCCCCACTCCAAGGAGCAGCAGATGGACCTCTCGCGGAAGCTCAACATCCCGGTCGAGAAGATCATGGCCCGCGTGCACGAGCTGCACGAGTTCAACCCCATGCTCGGCTTCCGCGGCTGCCGTCTCGGCATCAAGTATCCCGAGATCACCCGCATGCAGGCCCGCGCCGTGCTCGAGGCCGCCGCCAAAGCGAACAAGGAAGGTCTCAAGGCCAAGCCCGAGATCATGATCCCGCTGGTCGGCTTCAAGAAGGAGCTCGATCTGCAGGTCGCGATCGTCCACGAGGTCGCCGCCGCCGTGCAGAAGGAGACCAAGACCAAGATCGCCTACTCCGTCGGCACGATGATCGAGATCCCGCGCGGTGCGCTCACCGCCGACGAGATCGCGCAGACCGCCGAGTTCTTCAGCTTCGGCACCAACGACCTCACCCAGACCTGCCTCGGCATGTCGCGTGACGACTCCGGCAGCTTCCTCGGCGCCTACACCGAGAACGAGATCGTGAAGAAGAACCCCTTCGCCTCGATCGACCAGACCGGTGTCGGCCAGCTCGTGAAGATCGCCGCCGAGAAGGGCAACCAGGCCCGCCCCGGCATCAAGCTCGGCATCTGCGGCGAGCACGGTGGTGATCCGGACTCGGTGAAGTTCTGCCACAAGGTCGGCCTCACCTACGTGTCCTGCTCGCCCTATCGCGTGCCGGTCGCCCGCCTCGCCGCCGCCCAGGCCGCGATCGAGGAGAAGCGCTCCGCCGCGAAGGTCGCCAAGAAGAAGTAACGTGTAGGGTCGTCGCTTGCGACGACCGCGACCGCAAAATTCCAAGCCCCGTCGGCGCCAAGCGCCGGCGGGGCTTTTTCGTATCTCGCGCCCCTCCGCCCCGGATCGCTTGCGACGACCACGCCCGTTACTCCGTCACCACTCGTTTCGCCCAAGCCGATCCGGCCGGATACACCGCGCCCACCTGAATCGCCGGCGCCGGCGGAGCGAGGCGCTTCACCACCACGCGCCTCCCGCACAGCTCGGCGAAGCCCTCGCCGCCAAACGCGATCCCGCGCCCCGCCTCGACCGCCGCGAACACGCTCGCCGCGCTGTCATGCTGCTCCCGCACCACAGGCCGCCGCGCGCCGCGAAACACCTCCGAGAGCCAGCGATGGTATTCCGGATACTCGCCGCGCGTGAAGGCGATCACCGGCTCCGCCGCCACTTCCGCGATCCGCACCTGTTTCGCCTTCGCCGCCGGGTGCTCGCGCGGCAGCACCACGCAGGCCGGGATGCGTTTAAGCTCCTGGAACACCAGCCCGCCCAGCGCCGCCTTGCCCGGATGCACCACCAGGGCGAGGTCGAGCTTCCCCGCGCGCAAGCGTCGCAACATCTCCGCGGTTCCGAGATCATGGAGCTGCGGCGCTCCGCGCGAAGACTGCGCCCCTAGCCGACGCAGGATGCCCGGCAGGAGGCCGCTCGCCAGCGACGGCGCGTAGCCGATCCGCACCGGCTCGTTCGCGGCCTCCGCGCGCGCCGCCTCCGCCGCCCGCTCCACCCGACGCAGGATGTCCCGCGCCTCCTTCATGAAAACCTTGCCCGCGCCCGTGAGTCGCAGCGCCTTCGCCGTGCGCTCAAACAAGGCGCAGCCCAGCTCCTCTTCGAGCTGCTTGATCTGCCGGCTCAACGGAGGCTGCGAGACATTCAGCCGCAGCGCCGCGCGGCTCACGTTCTCGCCCTCCGCCACCGCCAGGAAATACCGCAGATGCCTGAGCTCCATTTCCCGCGACCATACCCGCCGGGTATGCTCACGCGAGCAAAAGGGTATTTCACCGGCACCGGCGTTTTTTGGCATAATCACGTTGCTCCCGAAACATAGCACGGGGGCGCGTCGGGGCGCCTGCCAAGGCCCTCGGCGCTCAACCTCAACCACCACCCAACACGCCCATCGCGCGTCCCCCGCCATGTCATCCCGTCCCTACCGTCGCCTCGACAAGAACAACGCCGCCGTCCTCCTCGTCGATCACCAGACCGGCCTCACCAACCTCGTCCACGACTTCTCGCCCGACGACTTCAAGAACAACGTCCTCGCGCTCGCCGACTGCGCCGAGTATTTCAAGCTCCCCACGATCCTCACCACGAGCTTCGAGAACGGCCCCAACGGTCCGCTCGTGCCCGAGTTGAAAAAGCAGTTCCCGAACGCGCCCTACATCGCGCGCCCCGGCAACATCAACGCCTGGGACAACGAGGACTTCGTCAACGCGGTGAAGGCCACCGGTCGCAAGCAGCTCATCATCGCCGGCATCGTCACCGAGGTCTGCGTCGCCTTCCCCACGCTCTCGGCGATCGAGGCGGGCTACGAGGTGTTTGTGGTCACCGACGCCTCCGGCACCTTCAACCAGGTGACGCGCGAGGCGGCCTGGCAGCGCATGTCGGCCGCGGGCGCGCAGCTCATGACGTGGTTCGGCGTCGCCTGCGAACTGCACCGCGACTGGCGCAACGACATCGAGGGCCTCGGCACGCTCTTCTCCAATCACCTCCCGAACTACCGCTGCCTGATCAACAGCCACCTCCAAGCGGCCCGTTGACCCGTAGTGTCGTCGCTTGCGATCCCGCCACGCGGGACGGCCGCGTTTCGGCCTCATCCGCAAAATCGGCATTCGCAAGCGAACGCCCTACCTTCGCAAACGCCGCCCGCCTAGGTCGAACCGGCCGTCCCTCGCCGCGCCCGCGCTAACACGCCGGCGCGGCTTCGTTTTCGATGGCCCGGCCCCGCGCGCCGCGGTTTCCTCTCCTCCGGTGCGCGCGTCCGAACCCAGTTCCACTGCTCTGCTGATCGCGCGTTGCCTCTTGCTCGCGGAGGCCACCCCCACGCTGCGTCCACTCCTCCCTCCGCACGCCGCGGAGATCACCCGCCAGTTTCTCACCCATGCCCCGCGCGCCCGCCTGCTGGATTTCGCGCTGCGCCACGCCTCGTCGCGTCGCCTGCTTCTCGCGCTCGAGCACGTCGTATTGCCCGGCATCATCCGGCATTACTTGGTCCGAAAACGCTGCATCGAGACCCACGTGCGCGACTTCCTGCACCAACACCCCGACGCTCAAGTCGTGGTCCTCGGCGCCGGTCTCGACACCTTGGCGTGGCGGCTGGCAGCGACGAATGCGGCATCCGCCTTCGAACTAGACCGCCCGGCCACGCAGGCGGTCACACGCCGGACAAACCTCAGCCCCGCGCCGCACCTGATCGCCCTCGATCTCGCCCGAGACTGCCCGGCCGCGGCCTTGGCCAAGACCTCCGGTTACTCTCCTGCCAAACCGACCCTCTTCGTAGCCGAGGGTCTTTTGATGTATTTCCGGCCCGGGCGCGTCGGCGAGTTGCTTGCCGCTCTGGCCCGGGCCGCCCACGACAGCCGCCTCGTGTTCACCTTCCTTGAGCGGCGGCCGAACCAAGCGCTCGGCTTCCGCGGCGGCCATTGTGTGATCGACGCCTGGCTGCGTTGGAGGAGCGAACCGTTCGAGTGGGGCGAAGACCGCGCGAACCTGCCGGGCTTCCTCCAAGACCACGGCTGGACGCTTTCCACTCTCACCTCGGCGCCCGAGCTCCGAGAGCGTTTCCTCTCCGCGCCCGAACGGCGCGGACAAGCCCTCGCGGAAGGCGAAGCCATTGCGCTCGCCCGCCGCGCCTGACACCCTCCTCCCGCTTTTCCAACCATGGCCGACGCGCTTTGGGTCAACGACCTTCACTCCGCGCTAAATGCCACGCGCGTGGCCCGCGTCCTCCAGCCCGTGGGGCGCGAGCAAATCTGCGCCATCGTTCGCGAAGCCCGCGCCGCCGGCGCCTCCCTCGCCCTCAGTGGCGGCCGCCACGCGATGGGCGGACAACAATTCGCCACCGACCAGTGGCTGCTCGATCTGCGCGCCCATGCCGCCGTCCACGCCTTCGACGCCGAACGCGGCCTCATCACCGTGGACGCCGGCATCCAGTGGCCCGCGCTCATGGCCGCCTGCGCCTCGCTCCCCGCCCGGCCTGACGGTCTCCGCTGGGGCATCCGGCAAAAACAAACCGGCGCCGATCGCCTCACGCTCGGCGGCTCCCTCGCCGCCAACATCCACGGCCGCGGCCTGCGCCTCCCGCCGATCGTCGGCGACGTCGAGGCCTTCACCCTGATCGGCCCCGACGCCGTCGCGCGCCGCTGCTCGCGCGACGAAAACGCGGACCTCTTTGCCCTCGCCATCGGCGGCTACGGCCTTTTCGGCGTCATCGCCGACGTTACGCTGCGCCTCGCGCCGCGTGTTCCCGTGCGGCGGAGCGTCGAGATCCTGACCTTGGACGAACTCGTGCGCGTGCCCGCCGAACGCGACACCTCCGATTGGCTCTTCGGAGACTTCCAATACTCCATCGACGAACGCTCGCCCGACTTCCTGCACCGCGGCGTCTTTTCCGCCTACCGTCGCTGCGAGGAGCCGCCGGATGAAACCGAGCCACAGAAACAACTCCACGAAGCCGATTGGGTGGACCTGCTCGCGCTCGCCCACACCGACCGCGCCAAAGTCTTCGACGTCTATTCCGGCTACTATCTCTCCACCCACGGCCAGCGCTACTGGAGCGACACGCATCAACTCAGCATCTACCCCGACGACTACCATGCCGCGCTCGACCGCCGCTTCGGCTCGCCCTGTCGGTGCAGCGAGATGATTTCCGAGCTCTATGTGCCGCGCCCCGCGCTGGGAGAGTTCATGGGCCGCGCCGCCGAGCTGCTCCGCGGCGCGGGCGTGCCGGTCATCTACGGCACCATCCGGCTTATCGAGCGCGACACGGAGACCTTTTTGGCTTGGGCCCGCGAGCCCTGGGCCTGCGTGATCTTCAACCTGCATTGCGAACACACCCCCGCAGGCTTGCAGCAGGCGGCCAAAACCTTCCGCGCCCTCATCGACCTCGCGCTCGTCTTTGGCGGCAGCTACTACCTCACCTACCACCGTTGGGCGACGCGTGCGCAGATCGAAGCCGCGCACCCGCGCTTTCGCGCGTTTCTCGAGCAAAAGAAAACCCACGACCCCGAGGATCGGTTCACCAGCGATTGGTATCGGCACCACCGAGACCTCTTTGCCGATTGAGCCCCCTTTGCCGCCAGGCGGACACCCGAAATTCGGCCCCATCCGCTAAACAAGCAAACGCCCCCGCCCCCGTCCTCCTTCCGCTCTTCGCGCCCTTGGCGATCTTGCCGACGACGGCAAACCCAACGACTCCTTCAAAACCTGAGCCCCCCTCGCTTCTTCGCCCCCCAAGCCCCGGCCGCTACAGACCGGGACTTTTTCTTGGCATCACGCTGTTTGTTGCCACTTGTTTTACATCAGTGGCTTGGAACTCGCTGTGGGGCGAAGGCTCCGTCCACTCACGCCGCCAAGATGCCAACCGACTACGCTAAGCTTCGTTCTGACAACATCCGCCGCTACGGAGAAGACATCGGTCGCATTGGCCCCATGCTCCTAGCGCAGCGCTACGACAATCGCTCGCATTTCATCTTCGAGCTTCTTCAGAACGCCGAGGATGCCCTCCGGCGGCAGGTTCCACCCTCCCAAAACCGCGAGGTTCAGTTCCGGCTCGACCACGATGCGCTGGTGTTCTCCCACTTTGGCGCACCCTTTACGCCAGAAGACGTTCGCTTCATCTGCGGCATCGGCGAAAGCACCGAAACCCACGCCCAACGCCTTACCGATATCGGACGCTTCGGCATCGGGTTTAAATCCGTCTACGCCTTCACTGACCGCCCCGAAATTCACTCTGGCGACGAACACTTTGCCATCGAGGACTATGTTCGCCCCTGCGGCATCGCCCCGATCCCGATTGAGCCAGGCCAAACGGTTTTTCGCTTCCCGTTTCGCGTGGACGATGAGACTGCCCACCAAGACATTCACGAGGGCCTTTCAGACCTTGATCTCAGCACGCTCATATTCTTGCGCGAAATCGAGCAGGTCAGCTGGCGCTCCGGTGAATCACGCGGGAACTACCTGCGTGAGACTCGAATACTTCCTACAGCCAACGGCGCTCGAAAAATCACGATTGTCAGCGAGTCGGGAGCGGATGCCACCTACCTCATCTTCGAGCGCCCGGTGTTTAAGCCCGAAAACGGCGAAAAATCGGTGGGGCGAGTCGAGGTTGCCTACCATCTCTTGAAAGACCGGGTAGAACCTGTGGAGAGCGCGAAGCTCTCGGTCTTTTTCCCGACCATCGTTCCTACCCAGTTCGGCGCGATTCTCCAAGGCCCCTTCCGAACTACACCGAGCCGTGACAACATCCCGCGCGACGACGTTTGGAACAAACACTTGGTTGCTGAACTCGCGGCGTTGGTCCCGGATTCCATCCGTCATCTCAAGATGATCGACAAGCTCGACGCCAAAGCGCTCGAGGCCCTTCCGATCCACCGCGCTCGCTTTGATGCCGAGGCTCTATTTTCGCCTGTGTTCGACGCTGTTAAAGCAGCCTTTTTTACCGAACCGCTTGTGCCGTGCCAAGACGGTGTGCATCGCCCCGCCACGGAGGTTCGCCTCGGCCGCACCGCTGAGATTCGTGCCCTATTTTCTCCGCAACAACTCGGCGACCTACACTCCTCGCCGGTTCCGCTTGCTTGGGTGACCGAAGGTGTCACCCGAGATCGAACGCCACAGCTGCGCGATTACCTCAATTCCGAACTCAAAATCCCTGACATCGAAGCCAGCGCGATATTGTCACGCCTGCACTCTGTTTTCCTTGAAGCACAGTCCTCTGCTTGGATCGCCCGGCTTTATGAGTTTCTCGCCGAGCAAGAGGGCGCGTGGCGCTCCACCAATCTCCTCTCCAAGCCAATCATCCGCCTTTCGGACGGCTCGCACGTGCAGCCCTTTGAGGATGAAAAACCGCTGGCCTACCTTCCAGCAGCCAACACCGATTATCCCTCTGTGGATCCTGCCGTGTGCGCACACGAGCCAGCATTGGATTTTCTGAAGCGTATTGGGATAACCGCTCCAGATGTTGTCGATGACGTCATTGAGCATCTCCTACCCCGGTTCCGCGATCCTGCTTACGAACCTTCGGAATCCGATTACGCGGCCGCTATCGCACGCATTCATAATGCGGAGGCCACGGAAAACTCCACCAAACGGTCCCGCCTTCTCGAGGCCCTGCGTGAAACACCGTTCGTTTTCGCCACGGACACCGCTACCGGAGAGCGGCGTCGCATTTGTCCGTCTGAGGGCTACATAGACACGGAGCGTCTTGCCGCCCTCTTTGCGGGGATTGAAGATGTTTGGTTAATCGATAAGAAAGCCGGCAACATCGACAATGAAACTCACCGCAAACTCCTCCGGGCCTGTGGGGGTAATGAATATCTTCTCCCGATAAAAAGCCCTTCACGATTTACGCCAGCCGAACTATCCGAGCTACGGGAAGCATCCGGTCATGCCGCGATGACCAGCGAGATCGGAATCGCCGACTACACGCTTCGCGACCTGGATAAAATTCTCGCTCACCTAATTACGCTGGGCGCAACCGAGCGCCGGCAACGCGCATTGCTTCTGTGGGAGGCCGTTGCCGAAGTAGAAGCCAATCGAGGCAAGACCTTCTTCGCGGGTGAATACGCGTGGTTCCGACATACAAGACGTTCTTGTTCGTTTACCTCAGCGTTCGTTGAGCAACTACGCTCCACACCCTGGGTTCCTAAAGGCGATGGCTCTCTCGGACTTCCCGCCGAGACAGTGTTCGAGACTCTCATTCCAGCTTGGACTCCCCACCCATTCCTCCTCGCGCAGATACCCTTCAAGCCCCGAGCAGAGGTCGAGCTTGCGCGCCTTGCCGGAATCGACCCTGGCATTCTTGATCTCATCAAATCGCTAGGCATTACCAGTCGGGAAGAGCTTACGGACCTCCTCAAGATTGCCGCTCCCGAACTATCACAAAAATCTCCGCCCGCCCCCGAAACCGCCCCTCTGCCCCCGGCTACAGCAGAGGACATCGAATCAAGCGACGATTCAGCCGATGCGTCCGCAGATCTAGACGCCCGTGGGAACAACTTCACTCGCAACACGGGAGCCGGCAGGCGGGGTGCTGCCAATCACCCGCACAGCAATGGTGTCCATCCGAAGGGATCAGGCGCCAGTGGTGACGGCGCGACAGGCAGCCACGGTCGGTCGGGCGGCGCATCCGGCTCATCGCACCCTCATCCCGTCGCTTATCGCCCTGTTTTCCACACTTATGTCGCCGTCTCGCCCGAGGACGATCCAGCCGACGCCGAGGGGCTCGAGCAAAACGAGCGCATGAACATCGAGCGGAAGGCGATAGATTATATTCTTTCGCAGGAGCCGAATCTTAAAACAACCCCGCCAGGCAACCCCGGCTTCGATCTTTATGATGGCCTTGATATGAGGCAGGCGACGAGACTCATTGAGGTTAAAGCCCGCAGTGGCGCTTGGACCGGGCCAGTGGCGCTCTCCGCCGAGCAGTTTCGCCGAGCGCAAGCTTACGGAAGTCAGTATTGGCTCTATGTCGTCGAATCCACGGGTGACGAGGCTAGCACTCGTTTGCATCGAATCCAAGACCCAGCCGGAAAAGCCCGTTATTTTTCGTTCGATGCGGGATGGTCAGCGCTTGCGGTGGACTCGCTTGAGAAGGCCCTCGACTTATAGCTCCTGCCTCACGCATGCACCTTATCCTTAGCTCCCGCGCGACTAAACAAGGGCTGCGAAGCTCCTTATGGAGCAAGCATCAAGAGGCGATGAAGGCCACTAACCATGTCCAAGCCGCGGTGGCCTATGTCTCGTCCGTTGAGCATCCGCTAGTAAAGGACTGCAACGCTCGCCGCATCCGCTGTCAGATTTGGTCGCGCCACGACCACACCCTCGCAACGGCACTTCCTGTCCTAGAATGGGCGCATCGGCTCGCTGAAACGAACGCGAATTTCACTTGGAAACTCCTAGGCCCGTTTTACCATCCGAAGGTCGTATGGTGGCATAGATTTGGGGTCTATATTGGCTCGGCAAACCTCACCGACTCCGCTTGGTATTCTAACGCTGAGGCGGGCGTGTTTATTACTGAAGCTCAACTTGACAACGAAGGCCTTCGACACCCCTTGGAAGACTTCTTCGCTGATATCGACGGGCAGGCGCACCAAATTACCCCGCAGCTGCTAGCGGACGCTCGCAAGCTCCTTAACCACGAGAAAGAGATCGAGGAACTGCGGAAGCGCATGCGGCAAATCTTACAAGCGAGCGACCACAGCAAAATGTTCACCCAAGACAGCCTCGCCACCGTTAACCGGCCTGCTCCGCGAGATCGAAGAAAAAACGCATTCTTGAAGGAGTGGGCGGAGACGTTGCGCTACCTTGAGATCGTTCAAGCGCGCCTTTCGGAACCGAAAAATAAACCGAAATGGGTGCCGGCGGACGCGTCTCCTGGTATTCACACCGACCAATTCCTGCATGCGTTCTATTATAAACAAGTTCGCGAAGGAAACTCACATCCGGTAGACAAGTGGCACGCGCAGAACCGAACCAACCCTGAGGCCGCTCTCCAACATGCCATCGAGTGGTGGCGTAACACCCCCGACGCCCCAGAGAACGAGGACAAGGTGTTCGAGGAGTGGGCCCCCTTGCACCGCGAGCTGTTGAAGCCTGACCGGTTGGCACGCATGACTTCCGATGAATTTGCCAAGGTAGTCAGCTGCGTTCACGCCTTCCGCAACTACGCAAAATACCGTCATGTTCAGTCGGACCAGCCGCCGCCAGAAGACGCGAGTCTCATTGACACCAAAAGCCTCGCTTACGGCCGAGAGATCTATTTTGGGACCAATGCCCTCGGCTGGCGGCCACCGGAACTTCTGAACTATCTCCTTTTTGGAGGTTCAGCCCAAGCCGCCCCATTTCGCTTGTTCGATTGTTTGGAGTCGCCCTACAAAGTGCGTGGCCTTGATCTGAGCTCTTTAGGTGAGCTCATCGGCTGCGGCCTGCCCGACATCTATCCTCCGCGCAACGACCGCACAAACAAGGCTCTTCGGGCACTGGGATGGGACGTCGTGGTGAGGAATCCCAATCGAGAAGACGGTTAACTGTTCGGAGTCGGGCCGAACACGCCATACCTCGACTTTTAACAAAACGCGGGAAGCGAGGGTGGCGCGCCCTACAGCAGCTCCCGCTTCGTCTGCGCCGGCGAAAGCACGCGCAACCCGTGGCGAGTCGCGGGTGCAAAATCGCCGGGGTTGAGCGTGACGATGACGCGCGCCTCAGTCGCGAGCGCGGCGGCGACGAAGGGCAGATCGCCTCGACAGAGCCGAGAAGGGGTCGAGTGTTTCGCGGTCCAAGGCAAAGACTCCGCGCCCAATGCAACACCACCCTCGGGGGTTCGAATCCCCATGCCTGCTGCGCAGGAGTTGACATCCGTGCAATGCACGCAATCTTCCCGCCATCATCCCCGAACGTGTGCCGGACTTCGTTGCCGCGCCATGTCGGCCCCCCGCAGGTTCCGACCTGCGGGCTTTTTTGTGTCCGCCTGCCATGGTAACGACGAACTCGCACGCTCCCCGCGCTATGTTTTTTGTGGATGGATTTAACCTCTACCACTCCATCGAGCGCGCCCAGAAGGCCTTTCCTGCCCCCTCCCACAAGTGGCTCGATCTCAACGCGCTCGCTCGCGCGAACCTTCTTTCTCTCGGGCCCACCGAGGTATTGGTCGGCGTTCACTACTTCACCGCCTATGCCGATCACCTAGTCTTGACCAACCCCGACAAGGTCACCCGCCACCGCGCCTATGTCCGCGCCCTGACCGCGTCGGGCGTCGTCGCCCACTTTGGGCACTTCAAGGCCAAGGACACCTGGATCGAGTCTGCCCAAGCCTACCACCGCATCTGGCAGGAGAAAGCCACAGACGTTGGCATTGTATCCGAGGTGTTTCTCCAAGCGCATCGGGACGCCTTTGACGTCGCCGTCATCGTCTCTGGCGACGCCGACTACGCCCCGGCAATTCCCGTCTTCCAAGCCCTGCACCCGCAGAAGCGACTGGTGTTTGCCTTCCCGTATGACCGGAAAAACAAGGAGCTCGATCGTCTCGCCCCCGGCTCCTTCACCCTCGGCCGCGAAAGCTACGCCGCGCACCAGTTCCCCACGGCCGTCCGCCTACCCAGCGGGAAATTCGTCGTGTGTCCCCACGCCTGGCGCACGCCGCCACCTCCGTCCCAGCTCTCCTCGCCCGCGCCCTGAGCTTCGTCTCACCCGCGAAGTTCTCCCCGCGGCGAGAGGAGGTCAGCACCCACCGCCTACTTGTGCCGTCTCACAACCCACGGGCACGAGGGCGTGCCCGCTCCGGCTTTTTCGTGTCTTTCGTGTGTTTGGTGGTTCCTCCACGCTCCCCTGCCATGCCCGACCTCGACGCCGCCCAGACCCTCCTTCGCGAACGTTTTGGCTTTTCCGCGTTTCGCCCGGGGCAGGCGGAGGTCATCGGGCACCTCCTCGACGGACGCTCCTCGCTCGCCGTCTTTCCCACCGGCAGCGGCAAGAGCCTCTGCTACCAACTCCCCGCATTGCTGCTGCCCGGGCTCACCGTCGTCGTCTCGCCGCTCATCGCGCTGATGAAGGACCAGGTGGATTTTTTGGAAAAACGGGGCGTCGCCGCCGCCCGGCTCGACTCCAGCGTCTCGCGCGAAGAGTTCTTGCGTATTCAGGACGGACTACGCTCCGGCGCCCTCAAGCTCCTCTACGTCGCCCCCGAGCGCTTCTCCAACGAGCGCTTCCTCGCCCGCCTCAAGGAACTCCGCATCGACCTCCTCGTCATCGACGAGGCCCACTGCATCTCCGAGTGGGGCCACAACTTTCGCCCCGATTACCTCAAACTCGCCCGCTTCGCCCGCGAGCTGCGCGTCGGGCGCGTGCTCGGCCTCACCGCTACCGCCACGCCCTCCGTCGCCGCCGACATCCGTCGCCAATTCGACATCGAGCCCGCCGCGCACGTCCACACCGGCTTCTACCGACCCAACCTCTTCCTCCGCGCCACCGCCTGCCCGCCCGCCCGCCGCATCGCGCTGCTCATCAAGCGCCTCCGCGCGCGTCCGCCCGGGCCGACCATCGTTTACGTGACGCTCCAAAAAACCGCCGAGATCGTCGCCGCCGCCCTGGTCGAGGCCGGCTTCGACGCCGAGGCCTACCACGCCGGCATGGAGGCCGAGGCGCGCGAGGCCGCGCAAAACCGCTTCATGGCCTCCCCCGACCGCGTCGTCGTCGCTACCATCGCCTTCGGCATGGGCATCGACAAGGCCGACATACGCGCCGTCTTCCACTACAACCTCCCCAAGAGCATCGAAAACTACGCGCAGGAAATCGGCCGCGCCGGTCGCGACGGCGCCCCCTCGCACTGTGAAATCCTCGCCGCCGGCGAAGACCTCACCGTCCTCGAAAATTTCACCCTCGGCGACACGCCCACGCCCGAGGCCCTCGATGGCCTCGTCCGCGCCCTCCTCGACGGTCGCCCCGCCGGCACCGAGTTCGACATCTCCGGCTACGAACTCTCGCAGACGCACGACATCCGCCCGCTCGTCGTCTCCACCGCGCTCACCTACCTCGAGCTCGACGGCACCCTCGCCGCCACCGCGCCCTTCTACACCAGTTACCAGTGGCAGTTCCTGCGTCCGGCCGAGGAGATCCTCGCGCGCTTCGACGCCGCGCGGCAGGAGTTTTTGCGCGCGCTATTCGCCGCCGCGCACGCCGGCCGTCTGTGGCACACGGTCGAGCTCGCCGCCGCCGCGGAGTCCATCGGCTGCGAACGCGAGCGCATCGTGAAGGCCCTCAATTTCCTCGAGGAAAAGGGCGACATCACACTCCGCGCCACCGGCGTGCGCCAAGGCTACCGCGTGCTCCAGCCGCCGGCCGATCTGGGGCAACTCGCCGCCGACCTTGCGCGGCGCTTCTCCGCCCGCGAGCAGGCCGACCTCGCGCGCGGCGCCGCGGTGGCGAAGCTGCTCTCCGAGCCCGGCTGCCTCGTGCGTCGCCTGCTGGCCTACTTTGGCGAGGAACTCGGGCGCGATTGCGGCCACTGCGGCGCCTGCGCGGGCGATCCGCCGGTGTCGCTCACCCGTCCGGAAAAACCCTTCGCCCTGCCCGCGCCCGAGATCGTTTCTTTACGCGAGCAACACCCGGCGGCGCTGGCGACGGCGCGTCAGGTCACACGCCTGCTCTGCGGTCTCAGCTCGCCCGCGCTCACCAAAGCCAAGCTCACACGCCACGCCTTGTTTGGGGCGCTGGATTCGACGCCTTTCGTGCGCGTGCTCGAGGCGGTCGAGACCTTGTAATACCAGCAGCTAAAAAGATTCAGACTTTAACCACAGATTACACGGATGGACTCAGATGGGGCAAAGGCAGGGCTTTAACCGCGGATCACGCCGATGGGCGCGGATAAAAATCTAGTTCTTCACAGCCGTCGGTATAAGTTGTCGCTTGCGATCCCGCGGCTGCGGGAAGCCCGCGTTTCCGCCCTCCATCCGCCAGACCGGCATTCGCAAGCGAACGCCCTGCATGTGCGCCCTAGGCGCTTCGAGCGCGGCCGCCGCGGGCGCTGGTGGCCGGCCGGCCGGCCGGGACCGGCGGGGCGGAGGGGCCGTCCACCCAGACGCCGTCGATGAACACGCCGCGGGCGACCGGCGGGAAGCCCATTTCGTTGCGATCGAGCTGGGCGACGAGCATGTCCACCGCGGCGGCGGCGACGGCGTCGCTGCGCTGATTTATGCCGGCGAAGTCCGGCATGGATTCGTCCCAGTCGAGGCTGGCGAAAGCGCACTGGCGCGGCACGTCCACGCCGAGTTCGCGCAGCCAGTCGTGCACGTAGGGGAAATTGGCGGCCACGCAGTCGGGGCGATGCGCGCGATACCAGGTGGCGAAGGCCTTTTCGTCGCCAGGCTTGGCGAAGAGCACCGGCACGGGCATGTCGGGCACGGGCCAGCGGTCGGAGAAAAAGCCGGCCTGGAAACGCGAGTCGGTGGAGCGGTCCACCTTGGGCTCGAGCACGATGCCGGGGCGCGTGTAGCCGAGCTCGCGCAGGTGGCGGCGCGCCACGCGGGCGCTCATGTATTGGTTGTTGGAGGCGAAGTGGACCGAGGGGTCCATGTATTCGCCGCCGATGGCGACCGAGGCGAAGCGGGTGAGGTCGAGCGGGAAGTCTTCGACGGTGAGGCTGGCGGGCTCGTGCTCCACGTGCACGGGCAGCAGCACGCCGCGGATGCCGCGGGCATCGAGCATGCGGGTGAGCCGGTCGCGCGAGAAACCGTCGGCCGCGGGAAAGAAGCGCTCGAAACTGAAGCCGAGGGCCGCGGCCCGATCGCGGGCGCCTTGGTAGAACTTTCGCGTGACGGCGTAGGTGCGCCAGAAGTCGTGGCGCGGCGACATGTCGAGGTAGGCGAGGCAGGCGCCGGAGTGGTCCACGTGGCCGGTGCGCACCTGGGTCATGAGCGAGCGCACGAGGGGGTTGGGGCGGTAGCCGAGGGACTCGGCGACGGCGCGCACGCGCTCGATGGTGGCCTTGGAGATATCGGGGTGGTTGCGCAGGGCGCGCGAAGCCGTGCTCAAGGACACCTCGGCGAGGCGCGCGACGTGTTCGAGGGTGGGCGGGGGTGAGGAGGACGACGGGTCGGGCACGCGAGGGCGGGGCTGCGTGCGGAGAAGGTGGCGGCGGTAGGGGCGGGGCACAAGCGCGGGGCGCAACGAGTTTCGGAAAATCG
>JAUWBD010000137.1 GCA_030605125.1 Verrucomicrobiota bacterium
TTGATTCGTCGCGGCGCGGTTGGCCGCGTCCGCGAGCAAGACCGTGTCCACGGTCTTGCCCTGCGAAGCGTAGGACGTGACGGCGTAGCCGCGCGTGAAAAGCCGTTGCTCCGGCGAGAGGGTTTTGCGTCCGCCCTTGTCGTCCTCGACCACCAACCGGGCGTCCGGCTCGATACGAACCACCGTGACCAATTCGCCGTTGTTCAGGCGCGAGCCTTCGACCGAACGCCCGTTGAACTTGAGTTGGATTCGGTCGCCCGGCGACAGCTCCAATTCGACCGGTCGCTCCTTCAACTCCTGCGGTCCAGCCCACACCCGAGCAGGTTGCCGCAGAGGAATCACGAGCCGCGAAGGTCTACGAGCATCTATCCGTCTCGGTCACGGTTTATCCCGCCACCGCAACCACGCCCACGGTCAGTGACCTGAGTTGGTGGCACCAAGGGAAGCGGTATCAGGCATGGTCGAACGTCGATTTCCGACTTCTGACGCAGATTACAGACATTGAAGCATCGCCGCACATATTTGGGTGGTTCCCATTTGTCGGGGAGATCCCGATTGCGGAGGTTCCTGTCTCCAGCCGCCCCGTTGGTTTATCGCTTTTCACGACAGCGGACACCTCCACACAATATTACTTTGAGGGTATGCGAGCAGTCTGGAGCCCAAAACAGAGGAGCCCCGCGCAACTGCACGGGTTAATCCGAGGACACTGCGTGCTGGCGTGAGGACCAGACCGCACCCGCAAGGTCAACGCACTGGCAAACCTCGCCCTCCTGCTCAGCGCCCTGCTGCAGGTGTGCGCCACGCACTGGCCCGATCTACCGCTGCCCCGCGTCTTCGAATCCTTCCAGCACTCTCTGCCTAAAGCTCTCCATGCTCTCGCCTCTGCCCGATAAAACGAAAGAAAGATCATGGATTTTGCCCGGTCGCGACTGTCATTATTATTCGCCTCACGAGAGTTGATACCCATTCGCGCTCGTCCCCAAGCAGGTTTCCTCAGTGTATTTAAAAACAGAATACTTATGCCTAAAAGGCATACGCAATTGGATCAAAAAGCATTTCCGCAAAATTAACTACGGGACTATGCTCGACACCTGCGATGTCCCGGCTCCCCACAAAAAAACCAGCGCGCAACACGTCCACCCCGGAAGCCGTAGATCCATTGCAGGCCGGGTGTCTTTCCCTGCCCCTTAAGATGCTGGTGCGCATCGCCAGGCAAAGTCATCTCGGCGACCCCGATGCCTGCGCCACTGTTCTCGGCCTGCTCTTTACAAGTCGCCTGCTGCATCAGCATTTCCAACGGGCGCTGGCGCAACTCGATCTTTCCGAGGTCAGGTTGACGACGCTCGTCAGCCTTTACGCTCTCGACCCCGAGCCGTCCACCCCCGCCGACCTCGCGTTTCACTCGCAAGTGAGCCGCGCCACCATGACGGCCACTCTCGAATCGATGCGTCTGCGCAACTGGATCGTGCGCGACCGGGCGCAAAACGACCGCCGTGTGCTCCACATTCACCTCACCGACGAAGGCCGGACTTTGGTCGAGCAGGCCGTGCGCCCGTTTCTTTCCACCGTGAATCTGTGTGCCCAGGTCCTCACGCCCCACGAGCGCACCACCGCCATTCGCATCTGCACCCACCTTAATAGCTATTTCCAACCTCAGACCGCCTGATCCGTAAACCTTCTCTTTTATGTCATCCAAGTCCTTCATCTTTTTCGTCGCCTTGCTGGGTTCCGCCGTTCTCACCGGTTGCGCCAAAAAACCCGCCCCGCCCGCCGCGCCCGCCGCCGTCGAGGTCGGCGTCGTCACCGTGACCGCCAGCCCCGTCACCCTCACCCGCGAGCTGCCCGGCCGCACCTCCGCCTTCCGCGTCGCCGAGGTCCGCGCCCGCGTGAACGGCATCGTGCAAAAACGCCTCTTCGACGAGGGCTCCGACGTGAAAGCCGGCCAGCCGCTCTACGAAATCGACCCCGCCCCCTACCAGGCCGCGCTCGACAGCGCCCGCGCCAGCCTCGCCCGCGCCCAGGCCAACGCCACCTCCATCCGTCTCCAGGAGGAACGCTCCCGGCAGCTCGTCGGAGCCTTGGCCATCAGCCAGCAGGAATACGACAACGCCCTCGCCAGCCTCCAGGCCGCCGAAGCCGACATCGCCGCCGCCAAGGCCGCCGTGCAGAGCGCCGAGATCGACCTCGGCTACACCACCGTCACCTCACCCATCTCCGGCCGCATCGGTCGCGCCGAGGTCACCGAGGGCGCCTACGTCCAGGCCGCCACCGCCACCCTCCTCGCCACCGTGCAGCAGCTCGACCCGCTCTACGTCGATCTCACCCAGTCCAGCACCGAGGTCCTCCAGCTCCGCCGCGCCCTCGCCGAGGGCCGCCTCACCGCCACCGCCACCGGCGACGCCAAGGTCGCCCTGCTCTTCGACAACGGCTCGCCCTACGCCGAGGAGGGCTCGCTCGAATTCTCCGACGTCACCGTCAACGCCTCCACCAACTCGATCACGCTCCGCGCCATCTTCCCCAATCCCCGCGGCGAACTCCTGCCCGGCATGTTCGTCCGCGCCCGCCTCGACGAGGGCAGCACCCCCGCCGCCCTGCTCGTCCCCCAGCTCGGCGTCACCCGCAACACCAGGGGCCAGCCCACCGCGCTCGTCGTCGGCGCCGACGGCAAGGTCGAACTCCGCGTGCTCACCGTGGACCGCGCCATCGGCAACCAGTGGCTCGTCGCCGACGGCCTGAAGGACGGTGACCGCGTGATCGTGCAAAACCTCCAGCGCATCGGCCCCGGCGTCACCGTCACCGCCGTGCCCGCCACCAACGTCCCCGAGCTCACCCGCTGACGCCCCCTGCTGACGCCCGCCCGCCTGTCCGCCCGCACTCCCTCATTCCCTAACTCCCTTTCACCATGGCCCGTTTTTTCATCGACCGCCCCGTCTTCGCGTGGGTGCTCGCCATCGTCCTGATGGTCGCCGGCGTCCTCTCGATCCGCACCCTGCCCGTCGCGCAGTATCCGAACATCGCCCCACCCGCCATCAGCATCGCCGCCAGCTATCCCGGCGCCAACGCCAAGACCCTCGAGGACACCGTCACCCAGGTCATCGAGCAGCGCATGAACGGCATCGACAACCTGCGCTACATGGAGTCGCAGAGCGATTCCGCCGGCAACGTCACCATCACGCTCACCTTCGACGCCGGCACCGATCCCGACATCGCCCAGGTGCAGGTGCAGAACAAACTCGCCCTCGCCACCCCGCTCCTCCCGCAGGAGGTCCAGCAGCTCGGCGTGCGCGTCACGAAGTCCGTGCGCAACTTCCTCCTCGTCATCGGCGTCGTCTCGACCGACGGCTCCATGTCCGCCGCCGACCTCGGCGACTTCGCCGTCGGCACCCTGCAGGACCCGATCAGCCGCATTGACGGCGTCGGCGACATCCAAGTCTTCGGCACCCAATACGCCATGCGCGTCTGGCTCGATCCCGACAAACTCAACAACTTCCGCCTCACGCCCAACGAGGTCGCCGCCGCCATCCGCGCGCAAAACGCCCAGGTCTCCGCCGGCCAGCTCGGTGGCCTGCCCGCCGTCCCCGGCCAGCTGCTCAACGCCACCATCGTCGCCCAGACCCGCCTCGAAACCCCCGAACAATTCGGCGAGATCTTCCTGCGCGTAAACCCCGACGGCTCGCAGGTCCTCCTGCGCGACGTCGCCCGCATCGAGCTCGACGGCGAAAACTTCGCCACCGTCTCGCGCTTCAACGGCAACCCGTCCTCCGGCATGGCCATCCGCCCCGCCACCGGGGCCAACGCCCTCGAAACCGTCGCCGCCATCCGCGCCCAGATCGACGAACTCAAACCGTTCTTCCCGCCCGGCGTGGACGTCGTTTACCCGCTCGATACCACGCCCTTCGTGCGCCTCTCCATCCAGGGCGTCATCATGACGCTCATCGAGGCCGTCGTGCTCGTGTTCCTCGTGATGTTTTTGTTTCTGCAAAACTTCCGCGCCACGCTCATTCCCACCATCGCCGTGCCCGTCGTGCTCCTCGGCACCTTCGCGATCATGGCCGCGCTGGGCTTCACCATCAACACGCTCACGCTCTTCGGCCTCGTGCTCGCCATCGGCCTGCTGGTGGACGACGCCATCGTCGTCGTGGAAAACGTGGAGCGCATCATGGCCGAAGAAGGCCTGTCCCCGCTCGAGGCCACGCGAAAATCCATGGACCAGATCACCGGCGCCCTCGTCGGCATCGGCCTCGTCATCTCCGCCGTGTTCGTGCCCATGGCCTTCTTCGGCGGTTCGGTCGGCGTCATCTACCGCCAGTTCTCCATCACCATCGTCTCGGCCATGACGCTCTCCGTGCTCGTCGCCATCATCCTCACCCCCGCCCTCTGCGCGACGATGCTCAAGCCGATCGACAAAAACCACCACGCCGAGAAACGCGGCTTCTTCGGCTGGTTCAACCGCGTCTTTGATCGCAACGCCGACCGCTACGCCACCGGCGTGCGCGCCTTCATCCGCCGCAGCCCGCGCTCCCTCGCGCTCTACGCCGCCATCATCGTCGTTCTCGGCCTGCTCTTCACCCGCATGCAGACCGGCTTCCTGCCCAACGAAGACCAGGGCATCATGTTCACCCAGGCCCAGCTCCCCGCCGGCTCCACCATGGAGCAATCGGTCGAGGTGCTGAAAAAAATCGAGCACCACTTCCTCGTCGAAGAGAAGGACGCCGTCGCCGGCATCTTCGGCGTCGCCGGCTTCAGCTTCAGCGGCTCCGGCCAAAACCAGGTCTTCGGCTTCGTCAACCTGCGCGATTGGGACGAACGCAAGGCCCCCGGCCTCGACGTCGCCTCCATCCAGGGCCGCGCGATGGGCGCGTTTTCCCAAATCAAAGAAGCCTTCGCGTTCGCCTTCGCCCCGCCCGCCGTGCTCGAGCTCGGCACCGCCAACGGCTTCGACGTCCGTCTGGTGGACAACGCCAACCAAGGGCACGCAGCCCTCACCGCCGCGCGCAACCAACTCCTCGGTCTCGCCCGCGCCGAACCCGGCCTCGCCAACGTCCGGCCCAACGGGCTCGACGACACCCCGCAGTTCAAAATCGACGTGGACCAGCAAAAAGCCGGCGCACTCGGCGTGCCGCTCGCCGACATCAATCAGACCCTCTCCACCGTCTGGGGCTCGACCTACGTCAACGACTTCATCGACAAGGGTCGCGTGAAGCGCGTTTACCTCCAAGCCGACGCCCCCTTCCGCATGCTGCCCGAGGACGTTGATCGCTGGTATGTGCGCAACACCGGCGGCGACATGGTGCCCTTCTCCGCCTTCGCCAGCTCGCGCTGGACGACCGGCTCGCCCCGCCTCGAGCGTTACAACGGCCTGCCCGCCATGGCCATCGCCGGCGAGGCCGCCCCGGGCGCCAGCAGCGGCGACGCCATGGCCACCATGGAGCGCCTCGCCGCCGAGCTCCCGCCCGGCTTCAGCCTCAGCTGGACCGGTCTCTCCTACGAGGAACGCCTCTCCGGCTCGCAGGCCCCCGCGCTCTACGCGATCTCGCTGTTGATTGTCTTCCTCTGTCTCGCCGCGCTCTACGAGAGCTGGGCCATCCCCGCCTCCGTGATGATGATCGTGCCTCTCGGCGTCATCGGCACCATCGTCGCCTCGACGCTGCGCGGCCTGCCCAACGATATCTACTTCCAAGTCGGCCTGCTCGCCGTCGTCGGTCTCTCGGCCAAGAACGGCATTCTCATCGTGGAGTTCGCCAAGGCGAACTACGAGCAGGGCATGAGCCTCGTTGAATCCGCCGTGCAGGCCGCCCGCCAGCGCCTGCGCCCCATCCTCATGACCTCGCTCGCCTTCGGCCTCGGCGTCACCCCGCTCGCCATCAGCAGCGGCGCCGGCTCCGGCAGCCAGAACGCCATCGGCACCGGCGTGCTCGGCGGCACCTTCTCCTCCACCGCCCTCGGCATCTTTCTCGTCCCGGTCTTCTTCGTCGTCGTGCTGCGCCTCTTCCGCGTGAAGCCCGCCGCCCACAAAGAATAAACTCCCATGCGTCCTCTCCTTCCCGTCCTCGCCGCCACCAGCGCCGCCGCCCTCCTCGCCGGCTGCTCGCTCGCCCCCAAATACGAACGCCCCGCCAGCCCGACCGCCACCGCGTATCCAGTTCTCGGTGACGACGGCGCCTCCGCATCCGCCGCCGATCTCGGCTGGCGCGATTTCCTTGGCGACGCGCGCCTGCGCGAGCTCGTCGCCCTCGCCCTGGAGAACAACCGCGATCTGCGCGTCGCCGCGCTCAACGTCGAGCGCGTGCGCGCCCTCTACGACATCCAGCGCACCGCCCTCATCCCCTCGCTCGACGCCACCGCCTCCGGCACCCGCCAGCGCACACCCGCCGACCTCGCCTCCGGCGGCGCCGCCACCACCAGTTCCAACTACAGCGTCGGCCTCGCCGTCACCGCCTACGAGGTCGATTTCTTCGGCCGCGTCGCCAGCCTGCGCGACCAGGTCCTCGCCCAATACCTCGCCACCGACGAGGCCCGCCGCTCCGCCCACATCTCGCTCGTCGCCTCCGTCGCCAGCCAATACTTCAACCTCCTCGCCGCCGAGGAGCAGCGGGAACTCGCCCGCCAGACCCTCGCCGCCGTGGACGCCTCCCTCGGCATCGTGCGCAGCCGCCGCGCCTTCGGCACCGCCTCCGAACTCGACCTCGCCTCCGCCGAAGCCCAGGTGCAGACCGCCCGCGCCAACCTCGCCTCCGCCGAGCAGCAACGCGCCCAGGCCGCCAACGCCCTCGACCTCCTCGTCGGCCGCGCCCTCCCCGACGACCTGCCAGCGCCCGGCCCGCTCTCCCGCGACGCGCTCCTCGCCGACCTGCCCGCCGGCCTCCCCTCCGACCTGCTCGCGCGCCGGCCCGACATCCTCGCCGCCGAGTTCACGTTGCAGGCCGCCAACGCCAACATCGGCGTCGCCCGCGCCGCGTTTTTCCCGTCCGTCACCCTCACCGCCTTTGGCGGCACCTCCAGCGCCTCGCTCGACGGCCTCTTTAAATCCGGCTCCGGCGCGTGGAGTTTTACGCCGCAAATCACCGTGCCGATTTTCGCCGCCGGCCGTAATCGCGCCACGCTCAAGGTCGCCGAAATCGAGAACCGCATCGAAATCGCCAACTATGAAAAAACCATCCAGACCGCCTTCCGCGAGGTCGCGGACAGCCTCGCCACCCGCGCTACCATCGAGGACCAGCTCGCCGCCCAGACCGCGCGCGTGGCCGCCCAGCAACGCCGCCTCGAACTCTCCGATCTGCGCTATCAAAACGGCGTGGACGGCTACCTCGCCGTCCTCCTCGCGCAACAAGATCTCTACGCCTCGCAACAGGCGCTCATCCAGACCCGCCTCGCCCGCCTCGCCAACTTGATCACCCTCTACAAGGCCCTCGGCGGAGGCTGGTCCGCGTAAGCCATCCCGAAGCATGCACACGCACACGCTGGAAGCTGTTCGCGCCTCGCGGCGAGAGGCCGTGCGGGCTTCGCTGGCCGCCACCGACGCGGCGGAGCAGGAGTCCCGCCTCCGTCGTTTTTTGGAGACCCGGTGCGGAGTCCTCAACGAGTGGGACCAACGCTTCCTTGATTTCATCACGCTGCACAGGGGCGAACGCCTCCTCGCAGCCACGGCGGGCGACGGACTCGAGATCGTCTTCAGTCCGCGCAGAGGCGCGGGATACTGGCTGTTAGAAATCCGCGGGGGCGGCTCGGGCAAAGGATTCCTCGGCGCGCAAGACGCCCGGCGACTCATCGATATCGCCCGGAACAAGGGCCTGCCCACATGCTGATTTCCACCCCGACACGCGCTCGTCCGGCGCCCCCCGGTCCGCATACTCGCGATTCCCGGCGCCCCTCTCCGCCCTCCGCGCGCACCGCCCGCCGCTATCCGCCCGCGATGCGCCCATCCCCTCCCACACCGCCAACCGCATGAGCACCGCCCCCGCCCGCAACTACGATGTGCTCATCCTCGGCGGCGGCTTTGCCGCGGTCTGGACCGCCCGCGCGCTCGCCCGTCGCAAAGACCTCAAGGTCGGTCTGCTCGCCGACCAGAATGTGATGCTCTTTCATCCCATGCTGGCCGAAGTCTGCGGTGCCTCGCTCTCGCCCCTTCACGTCGTCAACCCCATCCGCAACCTCTGCCCGCGCGCCGAGGTCGTGCGCGCGACCGTCACCGACATCGACTTCGCCGCCCGCGAAGTTTTCGCCCAACCCGACCCCGCCCGCCCCGCCCTCCGCTTCGGTTATCGCCAGCTCGTCATCGCCCTCGGCGGCGTGGTGGACCTCGCCCGCGTGCCCGGCATGGCCGAGCACGCCCTCCCGCTCAAAACCGTCGGCGACGCCATCCGCCTGCGCTCCGCTGTCATCGACCGGCTCGAAGAGGCCAACTTCGCCAACGACTCCGCCGAGCGCCGCCGCCTGCTCACCTTCACCGTGGTCGGCGGCGGCTACTCCGGCGTCGAGACCGTCGGCCAGATCTCCGACCTTCTGCACGGTGCGCGTCGCCTATACCCGTGGCTGCGCGACACCCCGCCGAGCGTTCGCCTCATCCACAGCGGCTCCTATCTCCTGCCCCAAATCGGCGAGTCCCTCGGCCGCTTCACCGAACGCAAACTCCGCGCGCGCGGCATCGAGATCCTCCTCGATACCCGCGTCGCCGCCGTCACCGCCACCAAGGTCCATCTCGGCGAGCGCCACATCGAGTCGCTCACCACCGTCACCACCATCGGCAACGCGCCCCACCCGCTGTTGCTCGCCCTCGGCGCACGCGGTGCCCTGCCGCTCGAACACGGCCGCATCGTCACCACGCCCGACCTCGCCGTCGCCGGCCTTCCCGGCGTTTGGTCCGCCGGCGATTGCGCCAAAGTCGTCCTGCCATCCGGCGACGTCGCCCCCGCCACCGCCCAGTTCGCCCTTCGCGAGGGCGAGCTCGTCGCCGACAATCTCCTCCGCTCCCTCGACCGCCGCGATACGCGCCCCTTCACCTTCACCGGCCTCGGCGAACTCGCCGCCATCGGCCACCGCAACGCCGTCGCCAAGATTTTTGGCGTCAAGTTCTCCGGCTTTTTCGCCTGGTGGATGTGGCGCACCGTCTATCTCTCCAAGCTCCCGGGCTTCGACCGCAAACTCCGCGTCATGCTCGACTGGACGCTCGACCTGCTCTTCCCTCGCGACCTCAGCCTGCTGCGCACCGATACCACGCCGCGCCTCGGCACCGTGCACCTCGAACCGGGCGACCACGCCTTCTCCGCCGGCGACCCCGCGCTCAACTTCTACCTCGTCAAAAGCGGCGCCGTCGCCATCGGCGACGCCCGGGGCGTCGTCAAGACCCTCGGCGCCGGCCAGCACTTCGGCGAAACCGAACTGCTCGACCCGCAACCCCGCGCCTTCGACGCCATCGCCACCGAGCCCACCGAACTCGTCGCCCTGCCGCGCTCCATGTTCGAGACCCTCGTCACCGGCAACACCGACGCCACCGAGCGCCTCCGCACCAGCGCCCTGCAATACGCCTCGCGCGAGACCCTCGACGCGCTCATCGCCCGCGTCCCGCCCGCCCTGCGCCGCCAGACCGTCGGCGAACGCATGCGAAACGACCTCATCCCCGTCCTCCACGACCTCTCCGTCCGCGACGTGCTGCGCATCCTCAAGCGCCACCCGCTCGACGCCTTTCCTGTGATCTCCGCCGACGGCGTCTTCGCCGGCATGGTCGGTTGCGACCGCCTGCTCACCTGGCTCCGGCTCCCGCACTCCACTCTCGACGCGACGCTCCCGTCCTCGGTCGTCGAACCCGCGCCCGTGATCGATCCCGGCCAGACCATCGATACCGCCCTATCCCGGATGGCCCGCCACGGCCACCGCGAACTCGTCGTCACCGACGACGCCGGCCGCTTCCTCGGCCTGCTCTCGGTCCTCGATGCCGCCGTGGAACTCCCCGATTTCCGGTCCATAACATGAAAACTCGCCTCCTCCTCGCCGCCCTCTCGCTCGCCGTCCTCTCGCTCGCCGCCCACGCCCGCGCCGCCGTCCTGACCCTGGTGTCGCCCGCCGCGCCCGCAGCCGCGGGCGCCACGGTTCAACTCGATCTCCTCGCGGTCAACCCGTCCGCCGCCTCCGTGCCCTTCGTTCCGCCCGACCAGCTTCAAGCCCGCCTGCGAGCCGGCGACCGCGACTGGCCGGTCGAACTCTCCGCCGGACCGGCCGCCCCCGCCGTCGTCGCGCCCGGCGGCTTCGCCTCCCGCTCCTACACCTTCACCCTGCCCCCCGAGGCCGGCGGTCGCGTCGTCCTCGAAACCATCGCCGCCCCGGACGGCGCTCGCCTCCACGCCGTTATTGACATCACGCGCCCCGCCTCCGCCGCTGCGGACGTCCCCCCCGCGCGACCGAACCGTCTCAGCCCCCTGCACGCCACCCCCGCCATCTCCCAGGTCCGTCGCGGCTTCCTCGACCGCTTCGGCGAACACGACCCGATATATTTCATCTACGGCCCCGACGATCCCGCCGCGAAATTCCAGTTTAGCTTCAAATACCGTATCCTCGGGTTGGATACGTCCGACGACTCCCCGGGCTCCACCCTGCAGTTCGGCTATACCCAGCGTTCGCTCTGGGACATCGACGCCAGCTCCAGCCCCTTCTACGACACCAGCTACATGCCGTCGCTCTTTTTTGAGTCGCTGGCCCCGTCCTCCGGCACCCCCGGTGCCTGGTTCACCTGGCTCGGCTGGCAAGCGGGCTTTCAACACGAGTCCAACGGCAAGGACGGCCTCGATTCGCGCAGCCTCAACACCCTCTTCGCCCGCCCCGGCTTCGCCCTCGGCCCGCTCGACGGCTGGCACCTCCTCGTCAGCCCGCGCCTCTCTGCCTACGTGGGCGGCATTTCGGATAATCCCCGCATCAAAGACTACCGCGGTTACGGAGAATGGATGATCGCCTTCGGCAAAAACGACGGGCCGTCCCTCACCTACACCGGCCGCGCCGGACGCGATTTTAACCACTTCAGCACCCAGCTCGATCTCACCATCCCCCTGCGCTGGGAAATCGCCGACTTCGCCACCTTCCTGCTCATCCAGTATTTCAACGGCTACGGAGAAAGCCTCCTCGACTACGACCAGCGCTCCGAGACCGTCCGCGCCGGTATCTCGCTGATCCGTTAAGCCCGCCTCTGCCATCCGGCCATGAACTCCTCCTCCACACCCTTCCAATCCCTGCGGGACAGCCAGGCCCGCTCCGCTGCGGAGCAACGCCTGCTCTCCGGTCGCGGCTGGCTGTTCGCCGCCGGCATCGTGCAACTGCTCACCGCCCTCAACCCGCTCAACCAATACCTCCTCGCGCGCACGCTCGACGACCACAACCCCGTGTTTCGGCACTATCCGCTGCTCATCGGGGGCATGGCGGGCCTCGGCATCACCTTCTTTTTTCTCTGGTGGTGGGCGGCCTTTGCGCCCTTCCGCAGCACGGTCATCGCCCTGATACTGTTCGTGGCGTTCCACGCCGCCGTCGCCCTCGGCCTGCCACACGTGGTGCTCGACAGCATCGCCTCCAAAATCCTCGTCCTGCTCGGTCTCGTCCTCGCCGTCCACACCGGCTGGCTCCGCCACCGGGCGGCCTGACCGCCAGCCAAACCCGCTAACCGCCATGCACACGCCGCCCCTGCCCGCCACGCCCGCGGACCCCACGCCCGACACCGGCCCGCGCCGGCGCGGCGGACCGATCGTCCTCCTCGCCGCCCTCATGGCGACCCTCACCGCGCTCTTCGGCGTCGGCCTCGCGCATCAAGCCGCACGGCCCGACCTCCTCGCCGCCGCGCTCCTCGTCTTCGGCTTACCCGCCCTCTGGTGGTGGGCAGGCGCGGTCATCTCCTGGCGCGACCGCACGCCGCTGCCCCGATCCCACTCGGTCCTCGTCGGCGTCCTCGGCTACGACCTTATCTGCACCTGTCGCGGAGTCGCCGCCACGGTCTTTTTCCACCCCGACCGCGTGGCCCCCGCCGAGGACCTCGCGCTGTTTGTATTCATGGAAAACTACACCTCGCGCCGACGCGCCGTCGAAGTTCGCGTCGGCCCTCATCCCGGGCTCGGCCTCTTGCGCCTGCATACCGCCAGTCTGCATCTCGCCGCCGGCCAGGCCGCCGTCTATCGGATGGTTCTGCGCCCGGACGCCGCCCTGCCCCCGGGGCAGCACGACCTTCCCGTGATCTTGCGCGTGCGATCCCCTCGGGGCACCGGCCGCCGGCTGCCCGGCGTTCCGCGCCACCTCCACGATATCTGGCACACGCGATTCGCCGCTCCCTTTGCCATCGAACCCCGCCCGGACGCCGCCGCTCCCGTGGTCCGGTCCGATCCGGTGCCGCCGCCCGCCTACGTCTCCCTCGCCTCCGTCAGCGAAACCGGACCCCGCTTGGACGCACTCCGGGCATTGGTCCGCGAGGTCTGAACCGACCGGCGGCCTCGTCCCCGAGTGGCCGCGTCGGCGGGACCTTGGGGCGGCGCTATCCCGCCGCCATCCGCCGGTTTGCCAAGCTTCCGCCCGCCGGTATGCTCCCTGCCCATCGCATGGAACTCCGTCACCTTCGCTATTTTCAAGTCGTCGCCGAAACCCTCAGCTTTAGCCGCGCATCCGAACGCCTGCACATCGCCCAGTCCGCCGTCAGCCGCCAAATCGCCGCCCTTGAAGAGGAAATGGGGGTGCAACTCTTTGTTCGTAATACCATCCAAGTCCGTCTGACCGACGCCGGTCGGCACCTGCATAAAGAGGTGGGACGTCTGCTCGCGCAACTCGCCATCGTCCTCACCGCCACCCAAGAGATCGCCCACGGGCACGCGGGCGAACTCAACCTCGGCAGCGACTGGCGCCTGTTCTTCCCCCAAGTTCCCGAAGCTGCGGTGCGATACCGTGCCGCCCACCCCCGGATCACCGTGAACTTTGTCGAAATGCCGGTCCATGCGCAGCTCGAGGCCTTGCGCGAAGGCCGCATCCACATCGCTTTCGTGCCCCACAATTTTGTGCCGACCCACGGCAACTTCAAGTCGCTCGCCCTGCTCAAGACGGATATAAAAGTCATTGTGTCCGCACGCCATCGATTGGCCGACGCCCGCTCCGTCAACATGGGCGATCTGCGCAAAGAAAGATGGATCCGGCTCGATGAAAAAACCAATCCGGGCTATCACATGTTCATGACGCAGCTCTGCCATGCGGCTCTGTTCACACCGAAGTTTGGGCGAAGCGCAGGTTCGATTGACGGCATGCTCGCCCACGTTGCCATGAACGACGGGATCTGTCTTCTTCCTGCCACCCTCGTCTCCCGTATTCAGCCGGCGTTGCGTTTTCTGGACAGCGATTGCGCACCGTTCGAAGTCCACGCCGTGTGGCTAAAAAACACCCCCGTCGAACTATCGACGGGGTTTCTTGCAAGTCTCCAAGATCCCTCTTCCGGACTGAAGCCAACACCGCGTCGCGTGCGCCAGAAAAGATAAGACGGATGCCTCAGTCTGTGTGCCATCCGCAACGGGCAGCCTGTCGGGCTTAGGAAACCGCCGAAAGGGGGTGTCCGTTTTTGGCGCACCGCTCACGGCCTCATCCCTCGCCGCAATCCCTGAGCAGCCGAAGCGGCATGCTGCGCCAATGCCTGATGGGAGCGCGCGCGCTGCGCCGCTGCCATCGCCTGGCGCTGCCGCTTCGCCGCATCGCTCAGCTTGAGCGACATCGCCAGCTCGCGGTCGCCGGGATTGTGAAGGTTGGCCCGCAGTCCCGCCCGGTCGGGCGTGAAGATCAGGGCGCGCCGCCTCCCGCGTGATATGCTCACATACCACTGTTTTTGATTCGTCGCGGCGCGGTTGGCCGCGTCCGCGAGCAAGACCGTGTCCACGGTCTTGCCCTGCGAAGCGTAGGACGTGACGGCGTAGCCGCGCGTGAAAAGCCGTTGCTC
>JAUWBD010000166.1 GCA_030605125.1 Verrucomicrobiota bacterium
GGCGCCGGCCCACTCGAAGGGGTAGCTCGGCTGCATGAACTTCGGGTCGAGCTCGGTGGCGCGGGAGAGGTTGAAGCCGCCGAGGTTGAAAATCTGCTCGAGCGGGATGTCGGCGTTGGTGGCGCGGGCGAGCTTGGCGGCACCGTTCATGCGGCGGATGCGCGTCTCGAGCGCGTCGAGCTCGGCGGGGGCCACGAGGTCGCTCTTGTTGAGCACGAGCAGGTCGGCGAAGCCGATCTGCTTTTTCACCTCGGGCGAGGTGTCGAAGTGCTGCGTCACGTGCTTCGCGTCCACCACGGTGACGATGCCCTCGAGGCGATAGGCGGCGCGCATCTCGTCGTCGGTGAAGAAGGTCTGGGCGACCGGGCCGGGGTCGGCGAGGCCGGTGGTCTCGATGAGGATGCCGTCGAGCCGGTCCTTGCGCTTCATCAGGCGGCCGAGGATGCGGATCAGGTCGCCGCGCACGGAGCAGCAAATGCAGCCGTTGTTCATCTCGAAGAGCTCCTCGTCGCTCTGGATGACGAGTTGGTTGTCGATGCCCACCTCGCCGAACTCGTTCTCGATCACGGCGAGTTTCTTGCCGTGCTGCTCGGTGAGGATGCGGTTGAGGAGCGTGGTCTTGCCGGCGCCGAGGAAGCCGGTGAGCACGATGACGGGAATGGGCGCGGGAGCGGCGACGGGTTCGGACATGGTGCGAACCACAAGACGCAGGGCCGCAAATCCCGCAAGACGGGACGCGAGCGGACCCGCAGAATGCGCAAAAAGAAAAGCCCGCGCCCCCCGTCGTGCCCTCGGTCCCTTGCGTCCCTCTTCAGGCCACCCGCTCCCGACCCACCGCCACCCCCGCCCGCGCCGTCCGTTCGCGATACACCCGGTCGAACATCGGCGTGGCCATGAGCGTCGTCATCACCGCCATCAGCACCATGATCGAGAACAGCGCGGGCGTGATCAGGCCGCGCTCCAGGCCGATGTTGAGGATGATCAACTCCATCAGGCCGCGGGCGTTCATCAGCGAGCCCACGCCCAGCGCGTCGCGGTGGCTCTCGCCGCAGAGGCGGGCGGCGGCGTAGCACGCGCCGGCCTTGCCGAGCACGGCGGCGGCGAGCACCGCCGCGGCGACCAGCCAGAGGCTCGTCTCGGTGATGAGGTCGAAGCGCGTGTTGAGGCCCGAGTAGATGAAGAACAAGGGGAGCAGGAGCTGCACCGTGAGCGGCTCCACTCGCGCGCGGAGGCGCTCCGCGAAGGCTCCTTTCGGCACGGCCGAGCCCAGCAGGAACGCGCCGAAGACCGCGTAGATCCCGATGCTGTCGGTGAACCAGGCCGCGAGCATGAGCAGCACGAGCGCCGCGCCGAACATCGACTGGTCCTCGGCCGCGCCCCGCTCGGAACGCGCGGCGATGGCGGCGAGCAGGCGGCGGCCGGCGGTGAAAATGAGGATCGCGAGGCCGATGCTGCCGCCGATCGCCAGGAGGGCGATGGACGGATCGCCCGCGAAACTCGCGAGCACGAGCGCGAGCACGCACCACGCGGCGGCGTCGTCGATCGCGCCGGCGGCGAGGGCGAGCGCGCCGACCTCAGTGCCGGCGAGACCGCGCTCCACGATGATGCGCGCCAGCATCGGGAAGGCCGTGATCGCCATCGCCGCGCCGAGGTAGGGAGCGGCTTGCAGCGGGTGCACCCCCGCCTGGAAGAAACCGCCGAGCTGGATCAGCCAGAGCGCGATCGCGCAGCCGAGGGCGAAGGGCACCAGTATGCCCGAAGCGGATACGGCGAGGGCGGTGCGCAGCCGCGTGCGCACCAGGTCCACGCGAAACTCCAGACCGACGATGAACATGTAGAGCACGAGCCCGAGCTGCGCGCCGCAGAAGAGGATGCCGCGCGACTCCGCGGGGAAAAGCCAGGCTTGCGCGCCGGGTGCGAACAGGCCGAGCAAGGAGGGCCCGAGCGCCACGCCCGCGATCATCTCGCCGACGACCGGCGGCTGGCCGAGCCGTCGCGCGAGCGCGCCGACCGCCCGGCACACGACGAGCACGACCGCGAGTTGAAGAAAGAAGCGGACAGAGAGCTCGAAGGGCGTCATGCGGAGAAAACACCGGCCGCGCTTCGGGGATTCGCTCAAGGGCAATTCTTGCGGCCGCTTCGCCAAGACTCTCAGCTTCCGACGAATGGACGCCACTTCGCTCACCTCCAATCTGTTCTCGTTCGCCTTTGGATCGGGCGAGGCCGACGAGGCCGGCGCGCGCCTCGCCCTGCCCGTGTTTTCAGAGGAGAAACGGGAGACTTTGTTCGAGGATCTGGCGGCCTCCGGGGCGGAGCGCGGCTTCGATCTTTTCGAGTCGGAGGACTGGTTGGTCGGTCTGCGGATCGAGCCGGCGCGAGGCGGGATCGGGGAGATCTCCGAGGCGATTTACGGGGACTTGCAGACGGTGGCGCGCCGGAGGAAACGCGAACTCACGCGCCTCTGGAACTACGTGCCGGGCATCAACGGGCCAACGCCCGAGGGCATCGAGGCCTACCGGGCGTTTTGCCGAGGACGCGCGGCGGCCTTCGAGCGCGGCGGCTGGCGCGGCGCCTTGCCCGCGGCCTCGGCGGTCGGCGGGGAATCGGACGTGATCGCGGTGATGTTCGCCGCGGCGCGCGAGCGGCCGGTCATGCGCGAGAACCCCGAGCAGGTGCCGGCCTACGAGTATCCGCCGGACTACGGGCCGCGTTCGCCGAGCTTCTCGCGCGCCGCGCAGGTGACGGCGGACGGGCGGCGCTGGACCTTCGTCTCGGGCACGGCGGCGATCAAGGGCCACCGCTCCGTCGCGCGCGGCGATCTCGGCGGCCAGATCGATTGCACGCTCGACAACCTCCGGCTGATCTCGCGCGAGTGCGGCCTGGGGGACGGCCTCGCCGCCGGCCGGCCCGGGGCCGGGCGACACTTCAAGGTGTATCTGCGGCGTGAATACGATTTTCCGGCGGCCCGGGCGCGTCTCGAGGGCGCGCTTCTGAAGGCCGGCGACCGCGTGGTCTGGCTGCGTTCCGACATCTGCCGCTCGGAGCTCCTGATCGAGATCGAGGCGACGGTGGTGGAGCAGGGTCGGGGTGATCAGCGGGCGGGAACCACCGCGCGATAGCCCCGCTCGCGGAGCAGATCGAGCACGGCGGCGAGGGCGGCGACGCGCACCGCCGCGCGCAGCGGCGGGCCCTCGTGGAGCAGGATGATCGCGCCGGGGCGGAGGCGGCGGGCCACGCGTGCGGCCACCTCGTCGGGATCGCGCGCGAACGTGTCGTGGCTGCGGATGCTCCAGCCCACGCATTCGAGCCCGCGCGCGGCGAGGGCGGGGGCGAGGAAGACGTTCTTGATGCCCACGGGCGGGCGAAAGCGGGCGGGTCGGATCGCGGGCTCGGCCCCGGCGGCCGCGAGGGAGGCGAGGCAATCGTCGAGCTCGCGGCGCACGCGGGCGGGCGGGGCGAACCAAAAGGAGCGGGCGGGGTGGGTGTGCGTGTGGTGGCCGATCTCGTGGCCGCGACGCGCGATCTCGGCGACGAGCGCGGGGTGTCGCGCGGCGCGTTCGCCGATGAGGAAAAACGTGGCGCGGGCCTCGTGTCGGTCGAGCAGGTCGAGGAGGCGCGGCGTGTCCTCCGGGTCCGGCCCGTCGTCGATCGTCAGCCAGACCTCGCGCGCGCCGGGCGAGGAGGGCGCGAAGCAGGTGCGCACGGGCACGAGTTCGCGCGCGTCGGGGTGGAGCAGATGGATGAGCAGCAGGAAACCGGCGCCGAGGAAGAGGGCGAGGGCGGGCGCGAGGGGGAGGCCGGAGGTCCCGAGCAGGATCGCGCAGAGCTTGAGGACGATGATCGCGGAGAGGAGCGGGAGGCGGGTGAACGGCGCGGCGGGCGGCGACGGAAGAGCGGCGAAATTTAGCGACGCGACCCAGGCGCCGAGGGTCACGCCGGCGAGGGCGTCGAGCGCGACGTGTTGTTTCGTGCCCAGCGTGGAGTAAACGATCAGCGCGGCCCAGAGCAGGTTGAGCGTCTGGACGCCGCGCCCCGCGCCGAGGCCCGGCAGGAGGCGCGCGAGCCAGAGCGCGCAGAACGCGGCGAAGGCGGCGTGCAGGGACGGGCAGGCGTTGCCGGTCGCGTCGGCCTGTTTGAGGAAGGCGAAGCCGGCGTGGCGCGCCCAATCGATGTCGGGCGCGGCGACCGCGGTGGGCCACAGGACGAAGCTCGCGAGCCCGAGGGCGGCCAGCGTGAACGCGCCGCCGGCGAAGCCGAGCAGCTGGCGGCGGTCGGGCGTGAGCGCCGGCACGAGGGAAACGTAGAGCCAGAGCGAGGCGTAGGGCGCGAGCGTCCAGGGCTGGAACGGGATCAGGCGGTCGAGCCATGTCCCGGGGACGAGGATCACGGGGAAGAACGGGTGGTTCTGGATCGCGAAGTAGAGCAGGAAAAAGCCGGCCATCCCGGCGGCGGTTCCGAAGGCCTTGAGCGGGGCGTCGGTCGCGGCGCGGCGGAGCAGCTCGCGCAAGAAAAACACGGGCGGTCGCGGCGGCGCGCTCATCGGGCGAGGAGGGCGCGGAGCGCGGCGGCGTGGGGCTTGCCGCGGGCGGTGAGGGGCAAGGCCGCGACGGGCACGAGGCGGCGCGGGATCTTCCATGGCGCGAGGTGGGCGCGGAGGAGGGGGCGGAGCTCGGCGGGAGCGAGCGGCGTGGCGAGCACCGCGGCGAGCTGCTCGGGGTCGTCGGGGTGGGGGGCGACGAAGGCGTCGGCGACGCCGGGCAGGGCGCAGAGGGTGTTTTCCAGCTCGCCGAGGTCGCGGCGCCGGCCGCCGATCTTGTGCAGGCGGCCGGCGCGGCCGAGGAGCACGAGGCGTCCGTCGGGCTCGAGGCGCGCGCGGTCGGCCGGGATGTGGCCGGGGGCGCGAAGCACGGCGGCGCTCCGCACGCGGACGCGTTGACCGCGTAGTGGCGTGATCGATACGCCGTCGAGCGCGGTGCCGACGGAGGCGCCGGCGAGGGTGTCGTCGCCGTCGCGATCGTAGGCGATGCCGCCCGTCTCGCTCGATCCGTAGAAGCCGTGGGGTTTGAGGCCGAAGCGGGCGTGGAAAGCCTGCGCGGTGGCGGCGGGCAGGGGCGAGCCGGCGGAAATGACGACGCGGAGCGGCGAGAGGGCGTCGGGCGCGAGATCGGCCTCGGCGAGCACGCGTAGCAGCGCCGGCACGGCGGGAAAGACGGTGGCGCGGTGGCGCGTGATCGCGGCGGCGAGCGCGTGGGGCAGGGGAGTGTCCACGCAGACGAGCGAGGTGCCTTGGGCGAGGAGCGGGACGACGAGGTTGCCGAGCCCGTAGGAGTGGCCGAAGGGGATGACGGCGAGGTTTCGGTCGTCGGGCCGGATGTCCATGCTCGCGCAGACCTGGCGGCCGTCGGCGAGCATCTGCGCGTGGGAAAAAGCGAGGGCGCGCGACGTGCCGGTGCTGCCGGAGGTGAGCTTGATGAGCGCGTGGCGGCCGGGGAAGCGCGCGGGCGCGTCGGGCACCGGGACGAGTTGACCATCAATCCACGCGAAGGAGGCGCGGGCGGCGGCGGCGAGGCGGAGCTGTTGGGCGGCGGGCTCGGCGGGATCGAGCGGCACGGGCGTGGCGCCGGCGCGGAGGAGCCCGAGAAAGGCGGCGAACCAGCCGGGGCCGTTGGGGAGGGCAAAGGCGACGCGGTGGCGAGCCACCTCGGGCGGAAGCGCGGCGGCGAAGGTCGAGGCGAGCGCATCGATCCCGGCTCGTGTATGGACGCGGTTGGCGGGGGATTCGATCAGCGCGGCGGCCTTCGGTTTGGCGGCGAGAGTGGCGGCCCAGGCGGAGAGGAGGGTGGGCGACGCGGTGGGATCAGGCATGGGAACGCAGCGAGAACAGGTCCGTTTCCACGAAGAGCAAGGCGGAGAGCACGATCAAGGCGACGCTGGCGCCGAGCGCGGAGACGGCGGGGATGGCGCTGAGCATCAGCACGCCGAATGCGCCGGCGGTGGTCACGGCGGAGAGCCGGATCGCCGCGATCCCGTCGCCGCGACCTTCGTCGGCGTGGGCGAAGTGCGCGTAGTCGGCCGCGAGGCACACGCCGAGCAGCGCGCCCAGAACGTGGAAGAGCCCGAAGGATTGGCCGGCCAGCGCGAGCGCGCCGAAGCCGAGCGCCGCCGCGCCGACCGGCAGCGCCGCGGTGCGCAGGCCCTTGCGCGCGCCGAGAAGCGCGCAGGAGATGAGCAGCAGCGCGCCGAGGCCGGCCGCGCCGAGGCCGGCGGCGGCCACGCGGTAGCGGGCGAAGACGCGGTTTAGCTTTTCGATCCCGGCAAGCGAAATCGTGCCCTCGGCTTCGGGCGGCACGGCGAAGGCGCGCGGCGCGCGGGAGAGCAGCCAGGCTCCCTCGGCGTCGTGGTGGGCGAGCAGGCCGAGCGGGCCGGGCAGGGCGTCGAGCGTGTCGCGCAGCAGGGGCTCGTGAGCGGGCGGCGGCGCGGCGAGATGGGCGGCGAGATCGTGGAGAAAGGGGGCGAAGGCCTCGGGCTCGTAGCCGGCTTCCTCGGCGACGGCGGGGAAAACTTGTGCGAAAGCGGCGAGGTCGCCGTGTGCCTCGGGCGAGCGGGCGGCGGCATGGTCGGCGGCGCGAGGCAGGAGGGGCGCGAGGCCGGAGAGCGGGGCGTCCGCCGGCGCGAGGGCGGCGAAGGCGTGCCAGCGCTCCAGCGCCTCGGCGAGGCTTGCGCCGCGGGTGAGAAAAGCCGCCTCGGTGGCGGATTGGCCGAAGGCGGCGCGGAGCGCGGCGTCCTCGGCGCGGAGCTCGGGTGCGGGGTATTCGAGGGTGCGGAGATCGTCGTCCCAGTTCAGGCGGGCGAGGCCGAGGGCGGCGACGAGGGCGAGGGTCGCCATCAGGGGCGCGCGCCAGCGCGGCGGCAACACGAGGCGAGGGCGGAAGGCGCGCGGGGCGAGGTCGAGTCGCGGGAAGAGCGAGAGGTGGAGCAGGGTGGCGCCGAGGCCGCAGACCAGGCCGGCGGCGACATAGACGCCGAGCTGACGCACGAGCGGCAGCTCCGAGAGCGTGAGCGCGAGAAAGCCCGCCAGCGTGGTGCCGGCGGCGCCGAGGATGGGCACGCGCAGGCGGCGCACCCGCGCGGGAAACGTCTCGCCGTCGCGGCACGCGAGCAGGAGGTGAAAGGCGTAGTCCACCGCCACGCCGGAGAGCAGCGCGCCGAGCACGAAGACGAGGACGTGCACCCGGGGAAACACGGCGGTGGTGATCGCCGCCGCACCGAGGGCGGAGAGCAGCACGAGCGGGATCAGGTGCAGGAGCCGGCGGGCGCAGCGCACGAGCAGGGCGGTGAGCGCGAGCACGGCGGCGAGCGCGATCAGGTTGAGGCGCGTGATCTCGGCGCGCGTGGAGGCCTTGGCGGCGGCGGCGAATCGGTGCACGCCGGTGTAGCGAAGCTCGAGGGCGGGCACGCGTGCGCGGGCGGCGGCGTGCGCCTCGGCGAGCGCGGCGAAGACGGGTTGTTGTCCGGCCTCGCTCAGGGGGCCGGCGCGCGTCTCGCACCAAATCAGCGCGCGGCCGGCCGTGGGAGGCGGCGAGGCGTTGAGGGAGCCAAGGCGCTCGGCGAGGTCGGGCAGGAGGAGCAGCGGATCGGAGGCGACGAGTTCCGCGAGGGCGGAGCCGTCGGGGGCGGAGAGGCGTTCGTCGAGGCGGGCGAAGACCTCGCTGGCGAGTTGGGCGGGGAAATCTGCGCCGCCTCCGGCGGCATGTTCCGCGCGACGCTGGGCGAGCCAGGCGGGCAGGAGCAGTTCGAAACGCCGTGCGTGGAGAAAGGAGGCGAGGGAGGCGCGGTCGTCTTGATCGCCGATCGGAAGGGCCTCGGCGAAGGCCGGGGAGGCGCGGAGATGCTCCGAAAAAATTCGCGCGGCGGCGGCGAGCGCGGCGGGCGGGGTGTCGGCGGGGGCGTCGAGGGCGACGAGCACGACGCGCGCCTGGCGTTCGCGCGCGAGGGAAAGTGCGAGGCGCGCCTCGGGGTCGCGTTCGCCGGCGGGGAGCAGCTCGGAGACGTCGGTGGTGAAGCGCTCGCGCGGGTCGAGCGAGAGCAGCCACGCGCCGCACACGAGGGCGAAGCCGAGCAACGCGAGGAACGGCGGGCGGCGGAGCACGGGCGGCGCGCGGGCGCGAAATCAGTAGGTCGGCACCGAGGCGTCGATGCGTTGCGACCAGGCGTGGATGCCGCCGGCGACGTTGGTCACGCGCGGGTAGCCCTGGGCGCGGAGATACTCGGTGACGCGCAGGCTGCGGCCGCCGTGGTGGCAATGGATGAGCAGGTGTTTCTCGCGCGGCAGGGCGGGGGAGCCGACCTGCTCGGGGATCTGGCGCATGGGGATAAACTCCGCGCCCTCGATGCGCGCGGTCTGGTGCTCGAAGGGTTCGCGCACGTCCACCAGCAAGGTGTCGTCGGGGCGGGCCGCGAGCAGGTCGCGGGTTTCTTCGACGGTGATCTCGAGCGGGACCTCGGTGGAGCCGGGGGAGGCGGGCGTGGACATATTCGGGGAAAGTGCGAGGCGTGCCGCCGGGTGCAACTGCGGCGTTGCGCGAGGCGGAGGGCCCGCCCCTAGGATCGGGGCGTATGGCAAAAGCAAAAACCTCCCGCAGTCCCGCCCCCGCCCAGTCCGAACCTTACGTCGTGATCATCGCGGGCGGCAAAGGAGAGCGTTTCTGGCCGCAGAGCCGAGCCGCGCGCCCCAAGCACCTGCTGCCCGTCGTGGGCGACGAGCCCCTGCTCGCGCAGACCCTGCGCCGCGTGAAGGCGGTCGTGCCGGCGAAAAACACCTTCGTGATCACCAGCGCGGTGCAGGCCCGCGAGGTGGCGAAAGTGTGCCGCGGCCTGATCCCGAGCGCGAACGTCGTGGCGGAGCCGGCGGGGCGCGACACGGCGGCGGCGGTCGGTCTCGCGGCGGCGCTGGTCGGCGCGCGCGATCCGCACGGCGTGTTCGCCGTGCTGCCGGCCGACCATGTGATCCACGACACCAAGGCCTACCAGGCCGATCTGCGCGCGGCCTTCGCGGCGGCGGGCGCGGCCGAGGTGATGGTGACGATCGGCATCCCGCCCACCGAGCCGGCCACCGGTTTCGGTTACGTGCAACGCGGCGGCGAGTGGGGCCGCGTGGGCGAGGGCAAGGCGGCCAAGGTCGTCTATGAGGTGAAGCGCTTCGTCGAGAAACCGAAGCTCGAGGTCGCGCAGCAGTATTTGAAGAGCGGCGACTACATGTGGAACGCCGGCATGTTCATCTGGAGCGTGCCCGTGGTGGAGGCGGCCTTCGCGGCCCATGCGCCCGAGCTCGACGCCGGCCTCGCGAAGATCCGCTCCGCGCTGAAGAAGAAGCGCCCGCTCGCGGCGACCCTCGCGAAGGTGTATCCGACGCTGCAAAAGATCTCGGTGGACTACGCCCTGTTGGAGAAATCCACCAACGTCGTCACGATCCCCGCGACCTTTGACTGGGACGATGTCGGCGCGTGGCCGGCCGTGGCCAAACATTTCACGCCCGACGCCGCCGGCAACGTGGCGCGCGGCGACGTGCTCGTGGAGCAGGCGGCGAACAACATCGTCTTTAGCGAGAAGGGCCACGTGGTCACCTTGCTCGGCGTGGACGATCTCGTGGTCGTGCACACGGCCGACGCCACGCTGGTGATGCCGAAGGCGAAGGCGCAGGACATCAAGGCGCTGCTCGCCAAGGTGGCCGGCCACAAGCGCGCGGCGAAGCTGCTGTGAGGGCCCCGGAATTTTAACGCGAAGACGCGAAGAACGAGCCGAAGGGCGCGAAGGCAAAGACCGCTGAAGCAGGATGAGATTTTTGGGAATCGATTACGGCACGCGGCGGATCGGGCTCGCGACGGGCGACGAGCTCGGCGTGGCGACGCCGATCCCCGCGCTGGTCGAGGCCGAGCCCGGGGCGCGGCGGCGCGCGCTCGCGGCGCTCGTGAAGGCACGCCGGATCGACGAGATCGTGCTCGGCTTGCCGCTCAACATGGACGGCAGCGAAGGTCCGAAGGCCCGGGAGGCGCAGGCCCTCGCCGAGGAGCTGCGCGCGGAGTTTGGCCTGCCCGTGCACCTCGTGGACGAGCGCCTCACCTCGCACCTCGTCGAGAGCGGCATGAACCAGAAACAGCTCCGCGAAATCCGCGCGAAGGGCATCATCGATGCGCGCGCGGCGGCGGTGATCTTGCAGGATTACCTCGACCAGCGTTTCCCGCCCGGGCTGGTCCCTCCCCCGGGAACTGATTGACCACGGATGGCACGGATGGACACGGATAAACGAAAGGCTTGGTATCCGTGCTAATCCGTGAAATCCGTGGTTAAAAAATGACCGAACCGGTTAATCAGCGCTGGAAATGCCTCGTCGCCTACGACGGCACCTCGTTTTCGGGGTGGCAGGCGCAGCCGGACAAAAACGCCGTGCAGGATCACCTCGAGCGGCGGCTCGCGGAGCTGTTCCAGGCCGAGGTGCGCATCCACGGCAGCGGACGCACCGACGCCGGCGTGCACGCGCGCGGCCAGGTGTTTCACTTCGATTCGGCGTGGCGGCATGGACCCGAAAAGCTTCTCGCCGCCCTGCGCGGCGGCCTGCCGCCGACCATTCAGGTGCAAAGTGCGGAGACCGTCTCGGAAGAATTTCACGCCCGCTACTCCGCGATCGGAAAAATCTACCACTATCAACTCATCCACGGCGCCTGGGCCGATCCCTTCGAGCACCCGTTCACGTGGTCGGTGCCGAAGGCGCTCGACGTCGCGGCGATGCGCGCCGCCGCGGAGGTGCTGCGCGGGCGGCACGATTTTCGCGCCTTCTCGGCCTTTGGCGGCGAGGAGCGGGAGAACACCGTGCGCACGCTCGCGCGGCTCGACTTGGTCGAGCAAGGGCCGCGCTTGCGGATCGAGGCCGAGGCGGAGGGCTTTCTCTACAAAATGGTGCGCAGCCTGGTGGGCGCGCTGGTCTATGCCGGCATGGGCAAACTCTCGCCCGCGCGCATCGCGGAGCTGCTCGCCACGCGCGAGCGCACGGCCGAGGTGGAGACGGCGCCGCCGCAGGGGCTGTGCCTGATGCGGGTGCATTACCCGGCGCCGTGGGAAGACGGTGGCAGATGAGGGAAGCGGGTAGGCCAGACGCGGGCGCGGACGCCGGGGACGGCGTCCCTCCAAACGCAGAGCCAAGCGGCTGGCGCGGACTCGCGCGCGGACTGCGCGACGTGTTTTTTCCGCCCTCCTGCCTGCACTGCGGCGACATGGTGGAGCGCAGCCCGCTGCGGCACGTGTGCGCGGCCTGCGCGCCGCTCATCGTGGCGGTGGAGCCGCCGTGTTGTCCGTGTTGCGGACATCCGTTTTTCGGCGAGGCCTCGGGCGAGCGGCTCTGCGTGCACTGCGAGGGGCTGCGCCCGGACTTTGGCGAGGGGCGCACCGCGGTGTTGTTCAAAGGCCCGGCGCGGGCGCTCGTGCACGAGCTGAAGTATCGGCAGGGCCTGTTCGTGCTGGAGGACATCGCGACCTTGAT
>JAUWBD010000013.1 GCA_030605125.1 Verrucomicrobiota bacterium
GCCCCAGACCGACGGTCGCCTCTACCCCGCCGGCTTCGGCCCGACCCGCGTGGAGTTGATCATGAACACCTGGATCGCGCCCGATTCCGCCAACTCCTTGAGCAGCCTCCTGGGCGGCTCGCGCTTTGCGCTGGGGATCGATTTCGCCGGCCTGAGCGGCGAGCAGATCGAGGCCTTGCCCGCGGCCTTGGTGCTCGATGGTCGCGTCCTCCGACCGGGCGCCGACACCCCCGCCGCCCTCGCCCAGGGATGGCGCCTCCAGGTCAACCCGGCCAACGGCTCCTTCACCGGCACGGTCCGAATCGCCGCGGCCGGCGCCGCCGGGAAGGCGCTCACCCTGCGTTGCGAGGGCGTGCTCCTTCAACCCGCGAGCCACACCTACGCTCTTTCGATCATCGGCTCCTTCGACCTGCCCGCCACCGCCGATCAGCCGAAACGCGGCGGGGCCCTGCGCCTCGACGTCGTGGCGCCATGACCCCCGCGCGCTACCGCGCCGCCTCCGCGAGCACGCGCAGCATTTCCGCGTGGATGCGACCGTTGCTCGCCACGTAGCGGCCGCGGTCCTCGCGCTGCGGAAACTCGCCGCCCGCGTAGTCCGTCACCACGCCGCCCGCCTCGCGCGCGATCAGCATGCCCGCCATCACGTCGTAGGGCTTCAGGTCCTTCTCCCAGTAACCGTCGAGCCGGCCCGCGCCGACGTAGCAAAGATCGAGCGCGGCGCTGCCGAGCCGCCGCTCGCCGCGGATGCGCGTCACGAAGGCCGCCCACTCGCGCAGGTTGTTGTCCGGATTGGTGTGCCGATCATAGGGGAACCCGCTCGTGATCACCGAGTCCACCAGCTCGGCCGTATCCGTCACCCGGATACTTTTTCCGTTCAGCGTGGCCCCGCCCCCGCGCACGGCCGCGAAGAGCTCGCGTCGCGTGGGATCGTAAACCACCCCGAGCAGCGGCTGCCGGTCCGCCGTGGCCAGCGCGATGCTGGTGCAGAAATGCGGGAGCTTGCTCGCGAAGTTCACCGTGCCGTCGATCGGATCGACATACCAACGATACGCCGCGCCCGCCGCCGGCGCGCCCTGCCCGCCGCCTTCTTCGCCGACGATGTGGTGCTCGGGAAACAGCTTGGTCAGCTCGCCGACCAGGTAGGCCTCCACCTCGGTGTCCGCCGCGGTGACGATGTCGATGCGGCTGGTCTTCGCCATCGTCGGGATCGGCGCCGCGAAATGGCGCAGCGCGATTTCACCCGCGCCGTGCGCGAGCTCGGTGATCTTGGGCAGCAGTTCGGCCGGATTCATGGCCCGGCACACAAAGGCCGAAACCCCGGCTCCGCCATGCCGAAGACGCGTTTCGCGCCGGGGGCGCCGTTTGCGCGCTCCGCTCACCCGGCTAGCCTGCCGCATGAACACGCCCACCGCCCAATTCGCCGATGAGCAAACCGAGAACGGCGAGTTCTCCCGCCAGGAGGACGCCTTCCGTGACTTCGTGTCCGCCGACAGCGCCTCGCCCCACCCGCTCGTGCCCGGCCGCTACCACCTCTACGTCTCGCTCGCCTGCCCTTGGGCGCACCGCACGCTGATCGTGCGCGCCCTGAAAAAGCTCCGCGACACCGTCGGCGTCACGGTCGTCGATCCCGTGCGCGACGAGCGCGGCTGGGCTTTCCGCGACGGCCCCGGCCATTCTTCCGATCCCGTGGAGGGCTTTCGTTTCTTGAGCGAAGCCTACGAGGCCTCGCGGCCTGACTTTCGCGGCCGCTGGACGGTGCCCGTGCTGTGGGACAAAATCGCGCGCCGCATCGTCAACAACTCCGAGGACGACATCTGCGCGATGTTCAACTCCGTCTTTGCGCCGCGGCTCGGCGACGGCATGCCCGACCTCTTCCCCGAGGCCATCGCCACCGAGCAGGCCGAACTGAGCGCCCGCATCTACGAGAACGTGAACAACGGCGTGTATCGCGCCGGCTTCGCCACCTCGCAAAAGGCCCACGAACACGCCGTGCGCGCGCTCTTCGCCACGATCGACGACCTCGAGGAGCGGCTGTCCGGGCGTCGTTTCCTGTTCGGCGCCTGCCCGGTCGAGACCGACTGGCGCCTCTTCTGCACGCTCGTGCGCTTCGACGCCGTCTATCACGGGCACTTCAAGTGCAACCTTCGCCGCATCGTCGATTATCCCAACCTCAACGGCTACCTCCGCGACCTGTATCAGCAGCCCGGCGTGGCCGAGACGGTGAACCTCGATCACATCAAGCGGCACTACTACGTCACCCACACCGAGATCAACCCGACCGGCATCGTGCCGCTCGGGCCGATCCTCGACTTCTCGGCGGCGCACGGGCGCGAGCGCCTCACTTGAGCGGGCGCGGGATTGCCGTCGCGCCGGGCGGACGCCATCCCTGCCGAGCGCTCCGCTCATGCTCCCGACGCCTCGCCTCCCCGTTCCGCTCTCCCGCCCTTGGTTGCGCTGGCCCGTCGCCGTCCTGCTCTTCGCGCTCGTCGCGATCACGCTGCCGCGCTGGTGGTGCGGGCGCGACGGCCACCGATGGTTCGAGGGCGACGCCACGCTCACCCTGGCGCACGCGCGCGAAGTCGCGGCCATCCTGGAGCGCGGCGTCTCGGCCGAAGATTTCACGAGCGCCAGCGACCTGTTTCGCAACGAGTGGTTGTTCGGCAGCTACCAGATGGGCGCCATCGCCCTGCTCCAAGTCTGCAAGGCCCATCCCGAGCACGAGGCGGAATTGATGCCCGCAGTCGAGCGCGCCCTCGACGAGCTGCTCTCCGAGCGCATCCGCGCCTTCGACGCGCACAAATGGGGCGAAGACCCGCTGGAAACGCTCCAGACCAGCGAGCTCGGCCACGCCGCCTACCTCGGCTACCTGAACCTCGCGCTCGGCCTCCACCGCGAACTCGCGCCCGGCTCGCGCTTCGTCGCCACCCATGACCGCGTGTCGGCCGCGCTCGCGCGCCGCCTGGCCTCGGCGCGCCACGGCCTGCTCGAGACCTACCCGCGCGAGCTCTACCCGGTGGACAACGCCGCCGTGCTCGGCTCGCTGCTCCTGCACGCGCGCGTCACCGGCGCGGACCACTCCTCCGTGACCGCGCCGATGCTCGAGCGTTTTCGGCGCGACTGGCGCGCCCCGGAAAACGGCCTGCTTTTCCAATCGCTCGATCCGCACGACGGCCGTCCGCTCGACGCCCCGCGCGCCAGCGGCACGGCCCTCGCGGCCGTGTTGCTCGGGCACGGCGAGGAGTCGGTGGCGCGCGAGCTCTACGAGAGCGCCCGCGCCAGCTGCGCCGGCTCCCTCTTCGGCTTCGGCTTCCTGCGCGAATACGCCCCGGGCGCGAGCGGGCCGGGCGACATCGATTCGGGGCCGCTCATCTTCGGCCTCAGCCCCTCCGCGACCGGCTTCCTGATCGGGCCGGCGCGCCGTTTCGGCGATCGTGAGCAATTCGTGGCCCTGCAACGCACGGCGCATCTGATGGGCGCCCCCGTCTCGCGCGGCGGCCGGCGCGGCTACGTGACCGGCGGGCCGCTGGGCAACGCGCTCCTGCTCGCGCTCTCCACCACCGCCCGGAGCGAAATCCCCGCGCAGCCATGAAACGCCGTCCGCCGCCCACGCCCCGCCGCATCGTCCTGGAGTTTCTCGCGCTCGTCGCGCTGCACTGGGCGCTGCTGCACCTGCTCGCCGAGGCGCGCGTGCTCGAGCACCTGCTCGCCCCCGGCCCCGGCTCACGGGTGGCGCTGGCCGCGACCGGCTTTTTCCTGCTGCTGAGGCTGTTCCTGCTGGTCTTCGGCCCCGCCTGGCTGCTGGCGCGCCTCTGGCTGTGGGCGACCCGCCCCGGGCGCGACGTGCTGCCGGACCACGGCGCCTAAACGGCGCGGACGACCGCCGCGCGTCCTGCGCCCCTGTTTCCGCGTTTGCCCCGGGGGCCCCGGGCCGTTGGGCTGCACGGTTTCACCATGCCCGCCGCCTCGTCCTCCGCCTCCGCCGCCATTCCCAACGTCCTCGCCGAGCGCTACGCCTCGCCCCTCATCAAGGACATCTGGTCGCCCACCGGCCGCATCGCCATCGAGCGCGACTACTGGATCGCCGTCATGAAGGCCCAGCGCGAGCTCGGCCTCGCCATCCCGGCCAAGGCGATCGCCGCCTACGAGAAGGTCAAAAAACAGATCGACCTCGCCGACATCGACGCCCGCGAGCGCGTCACCCTCCACGACGTGAAGGCCCGCATCGAGTCCTTCAACGCCCTCGCCGGCTTTGAGTGTATCCACCTCGGCCTTACCTCGCGCGACCTCACCGAAAACGTCGAGCAGCTCCAGGTCGCCCGCTCGCTCGCCGTCGTGCGCATGAAGTCCGCCGCCGCGCTCCACAAGCTCGCCGCGCGCGCCAAGGCCAACCGCGACCTCATGCTCACCGGCCGCACGCACAACGTGCCCGCCCAGCCGACCACGCTCGGCAAACGCTTCGCGATGTTTGGCGAGGAGCTGCTCGCCGCCCACGCCCGCCTCGCCGAGCTTGCCGCGCGTTACCCGGTGCGCGGCCTGAAGGGCGCGGTCGGCACGCAGCTCGACCAGTTCACCCTCTTCGACGGCGACGCCGCCAAGGTCGCCAAGCTCGAGGCCGGCATCGTCAAGCACCTCGGCTTCGGCGGCGCGCTCGGCTCGGTCGGCCAGGTTTATCCGCGCTCGCTGGACTTCGAGGTCGTCTCCGCGCTCCACCAGCTCGGCGCCGGCGCGGCGAGCTTCGCCACCACGCTCCGCCTCATGGCCGGCCAGGGCCTGCTCACCGAGGGTTTCCAGAAGGGCCAGGTCGGCTCCTCCGCGATGCCCCACAAGGTCAACGCCCGCAACTGCGAGCGCATCTGCGGCTTCTCCACCATCCTCTCCGGCTACGTCGCCATGACCGGCGCGCTCGCCGGCCACCAGTGGAACGAGGGCGACGTGTCGTGCTCGGTCGTGCGCCGCGTCGCGCTGCCCGACGCTTTCTTCGCGATCGACGGCCTGCTCGAGACACTCCTCGCCGTGCTCAACCAGATGGACGTCTTCGCCGCCGCCATCGCCGCCGAGAACCAGCGCCAGTTGCCCTTCCTCGCCACGACCACGATCCTCATGGAGGCGGTGAAGTCCGGCGTGGGCCGCGAGACCGCGCACCTCGCGATCAAGGAAAACGCCCTCGCCGCCGCGAAGGCGATCCGCAGCGGCGAAGGCGAGAGCGACCTGGTCAAACTCCTCGCCGCCGACGCGCGCCTCGGCCTGCCCGAGAAGCAGCTCCGCGCCATTCTCGCCGACGGCAAACGCTTCGTCGGCGCCGCCCCGAAGCAGGTGGACGCCTTCGTGAAGACCGTCGCCACCGTGGTCAAAAAGACTCCCGGCGCGGAGAGCTACGAGCCCGGCAAGTTGCTCTGAGCGCCTGCGCGTCGCCGATCGCTCCCGCCATGCGACTGATCATCCATCGCGGCGCACGGCAGATCGGCGGGAGCTGCATCGAGCTGGGCTGCGGCCCGACGCGTTTGATCTTCGACGCGGGATTACCGCTCGAGGCCGATGCGCCCGGCGCGGCCGAGCCGCTGCCGGTGCCGGGGCTTTTTGCGCCGCACGCGGCCCACGAACCGCCCGTGGGGGCGTTTTTCCTCAGCCACGCGCATGGCGACCACAGCGGGCTCGCGCCGCACATCCGCACCGATGTGCCGATCTACCTCAGCAAGGGCACGAGCCAGATGATGCTCGCGGGTGCGTGCTTCACCGGCCAGTTCGCGTTGCCGCAAAAGCGCGAAACAATCTTGGCCGAAGGACAGACGCTGGAGCTGCCGCCCTTTCGAATCCTGCCGCTTCGCGTGGATCACTCCGCCTATGGCGCGTTGGCCTTCCTCATCGAGGCGGAGGGACGGCGCGTGCTCTACACGGGCGACCTGCGGGCGCACGGCCAGAAGCCCGGAATGCTGCGCGCGCTGAAACACGCCGCCGCCCGCGGTCCTTTGGATCTTTTGATCACGGAGGGCACGCTCCTCGGCAGCGGCAGATCGGCCGGCCGCAGCGAAGCGGAGCTGGCGGATTTCGCGGCCGAGACGATGCGCCGCGCGCGCGGCCTGGTGCTGGCGAGTTTTTCGGCGCAGCATCTGGACCGCTTCGTGACTTTCTACAAAGCGGCGCGTCGGGCGGGACGCGTCTTAGTCGCGGACAACTACCTGGAATTTGTCCTGCACCTGCTGCGGCGCGACGTGCCGAGCTTGCCCCGGATCGGGACGGGCGAGGGCGAGATTCGCCTGCTCACCTGCGTCGGCCAAAAGGTGGCGGGCCACGGATCCGACGCGCGCCTGGCGGGGCATAGAGCCGCCGGCGCGGGCGTGGACGCGGAGGAACTGCGCGCGCGGCCTGCTCGCTACGCGATGCTGTTTCGCCCGCGCATGATCGAGACGGTGTTTGGCGGCCGCCTTCCCCCACACACGACCTGCCTCTACGGATATTGGAACGGCTACCTTTCGAAGCCGGATTGGGCCGAGGCGAGAAACGCGCTCGAGGCCGTTGGCGGCGCATTGGTGGAGGCGCACACGAGCGGCCACATTTTCGCCGAGGATCTGCGCGCCTTGATCTCGGACTTGAATCCGCGGCGCCTGGTGCCGGTGCACACGAACAAGCCGGAAGCCTTTCTCGAACTGCATCCGGGCGCGATGCTGCTACCGGACGGCGAGCCCTTGGATTTTTGACGGGCTACGGTTTCTGCGCGTGTTCGCGCAGGAGGGTGTCGAGCGCCGCGACCTCCTCGGGAAGGCGGACTTCGTGTTCGTCGTGCAGGATGGGCAGATCGCCATAGGCGGCGCGGACGGCAGCGAGTTGAGCCGGATCGAGCTTTTCGCCGATGAACAGCGCCGCGCGCCCTTCGAGGGCCGGCAGCTCGCAGCGCGCGACGTAGCGACCGCGGTGCATGCAGTAGGGAAGTTCGCGAAGCGCGGCGAAAGGAAGCCGTAGGTATTTCGCCACTACAACGGCGACGTTCTGACGCCAGTAGTCGGGGTGCGCGAGTTCACGCGTGCCCGTGTGGCGAAACACCCGCCAGCCGCCGCCCAGCGGAACGAGGTAGAAGGGGTGGCTGGCGGGCCGGCCTGCGCAGCTAAAGAGGTCGTGTTTCAAGGGATGTCGGATCGATCACCAACCACGAAAACGTAAATCGGGGGTAGTCTGTGAGGAGCCTTTGGCGGAGGTGATTCAACCCGCTTTCGATAAAAAGCTTCCCGTCCGCCAATGTTTCCCGCGAGTGACGAATGTCGAAAAACGGCTCCGGGGCCATTACCGCCAGCTCGATACTTTTCGCGTCCATCAACTCACGCGTCTCGAAGGCGAAAGACCAGTGCTTGCGGCACTGCACATACAGGATGCCGTAGAGCATGAGCTCCACTGCTGCATACGATGGGGTGTCGGACTCCACTTTGAGTTCGATGAACCTGTAAGATTGAGGGTCGAGACGCTCCACTATATCAATGGTTCGGAAGCTCTCATTGGCCTGCGTTAGCCCCGATGCCGTTGGTATTTGATTCCACCGCAAGGTGCGCCCGGCCTTCACGTAGTTGAATTCCAAGGAGCGTTCTTCCTTTTCGGGGTTTGTTGCAGTGTGGCGAAGGTCCCAAGTTTTCTCGCCACGGCACCTGCCCGAAGCTCTGCCTGCTTCAAGATTCCAATGAATTTGTGCGTGAACCCTGTCTGCCACTTCACCTGCCTGGTTCAGCAGCGCGCGGAACGGGTTGTTACGCGATGAGGTTTTTTGGCGCAAAGTAGCTGGGGCGAGGCCATAGGGCTGAAGCACGCTATCAACTACGCTTTGGAGTGAGCCGGTATTCCAGTCGGGCGAGGGTTTCATAGCTATTTGTGATTTTACGGGAGAACGTTTCCCATCACGGCGGAAAGAATACCCGGTGTTAAGTTGAATGGTTTCGATCTTTCTTGGCTGTCGGTATCCACGGTGCCGCGAAGCATCAACTGCTCCCAATCATCTAAATTGGTCGCTCGGATCGGAACGCCCAGACCTACGTCCGCCCCATGCTCCAGCAGCGCTTCAACGCACGCGGTCGCGCCGACGCGCACCGCTTGAAGCAGCGGTGTCAGCTCCGTGAGCTGTCCGGTGCTGCGATCCCTCTGCGCGAAATCGGGCGGGTAGCCCGCCTCCAGCGCTTTTCGCAGCAGCACGTCGTCGCCCACCGCGCACAACTCCGCGAGCAAGGTCGTCGGGTGATCGTCGCACGCGCGGCGGTAGCCGTTTTCCAAGAGAATCGAAACGACCTCGTCCCCACCCGCCGCCAACTCGTGCAAGGGCCAGCAGGGCCAGCCAAGACCAGCGGAGTCTATCAGCTCGAGTTGCGCCAAAAGCCGCAGCACGTCGCAGCGTCCGCGCACGCTGGCTTCGTGAACCAAGGCCATGTCGAGTTCGGGCAGCGTCGCGATCTTCGCGGCGATCTGGTCGAAGGTTTCACCGCGCCGTAGCGCCCGCAGCGCCGCGCGCGTTTGCCATCGTGCCGGATTTCGCAGCGCCCTCGCCGCGTGATAGTCCGTCACACCTAGCGCCCGGTGCCCGGGTGCCTCGGAGTCGGCGCCGTGCCGACGAAGTTCCCTCAGCACGTCGTCGTCGCCGACGATCTCCGCGAGCATGAGCGGCGTGAACGATGCGGGCCGCCCCTTCTGCCACGACGAGTTTGCGGGGTGGAACCAAGGCGGGATGGGTCCTCGGCCCGACATGATCGCGACATGATTTGCATCCGCGCCCGCTTCGAGCAGCAGCCGAACGCAATCGAGCTCGCGGGCGGCGACGGCGATCGCCAGCGGGCGATACCAAAACCGCGTGTCCTCGTGTTGAGCGTCGTGATAGAAGTCCACGACCGCCTCGTTCGGTGAGGCCCCGGCTCCGAGAAGCTCGGCCACCCAATCGGCCCGATCCGCTTCGCAGGCGGCGGCGAGACACGCCGCGCGATTCGGCATATCGCCGGGCCGATATCGCATGCGTTGAAGCCAGCGCCAGACGACAGCCTCCTCGTTCTCGATCAGTGGAATGACGTGACGTCCGAGGTCGTGCGAGAGGCCTTGATCGAGGCAGGCCTCGGCTTCGTCCCAGCGCCTACGCTCCACGCAGGAGGCGAACAAATCCACATCGGGGTGCTCTTTACTCGGCAGACTTTTCAGTCGTTGCCGCCAAGCCGCGCCCGACTCCCGACGAACGAGCGCGTGTTGCGCCGCACGATGAGGACAAAGGTGGGGCTGCCGGCAGATTGAAAGAATCTCGGGGCGTGGTTCAAACGGTTCGGTTTGTGGTGTGTGCACACATATATATACGCAAGGATCCACAACTCAATCTATAAAAGCATCTAACAAAACTAGCCGCCGTCGCCGCGGCTCACCCGCAGCAAACCATAACGCGCGCCTTCCCGCTCCCACCTAAAACGCCACAAGGTCGGGAGAATCCAGAGGCGCCCCCCCCCTCGCCGGCCTTTTTCTTCTCCGCGCCGCGTCATCCCCGGCCCCTGTTTGGGAGCCACCCCCTATGGCGCATCGCCTTCCATTGGCGCAGCCATTTTCGCCGCGTCAAGACGCCGTAAACCGCTGGATTCAAATCACTCCGGCTTGTTCGCCGGCGGGCGGCGGTGCTGGATCGGGGTCCGCAACCCCGCCTACTCCATGCCTCGCCTTCCGCTCGCCCAAGCAACCGTCTCCGCCCTCGCCCTGCTCCTGCTCGCCGCGTGTCGCACCGGACCCGCCGCCGCCACCTACACGCCGCTCCCGCCCGCCCCCGCCCCGATCGTCTCGCCCTTTCCCGAGCGCGAGGCGCCGCCTCCGCCGGGAGTCACGATCTCCCCGCCGCTCACCACCGATCCCGCCACGCCCACGATCCCGTTCGCGCTGCGCACGCCCAACGAGCGCACCTTCCCGCACAACGCGATCGGCGCCAATCTCGCCTTCACCTCCAACCTCCGCATGCCCCGCCTCGAGGCCGCGAGCATCGACCCGCAGACCTTCCAGCTGCGCATGCGCTTCAGCAACGCCAGCGACAGCCCCCTCTACGTCTCGCTCGTCTGCGCCTACGAGGGCGAGACGCGCGCCGCGCACACCGTCCGCCGCGTGCAGTTTCCGGTGAACACCTTCCGCGACATCGCCCTCGACCTCCAAGGCGACCCCTCGCGCAAGCTCAACATCCAGGCCACCGCCATTCCGGTCTCGGCGACCGAGGGCGCACGACTCACCAAGGCGCGTTGAGCCCCGCCCGGCGGCGGCGCGCCTGCTCGATTTCACCCGCGCGACGGCGGCTCCGGAACCTCTCCGCCCGCCCCGAGAGCCCGGTGGCTTCACCGGGTCCGCCACCGGGGAAATTTGAGTTTGCCAGCGCCTCGCGCCGCTCGGCACTGTGCCCCTTCACGTCCGCGTTCAGTAAGCCTTTAAACCAACTCACACAGCCATGTCCGAAGATCTCGTAGGTAATGTCCTGGTCGGCCAGTCCGGCGGCCCCACCGCAGTCATCAACGCCTCCCTCGCGGGCGTGATCTCGGAGGCCCTCAACCACCCCGACATCGAGGAGATCTACGGCGCCCTCAACGGCGTGCTCGGCATCCTGAACGAAGACCTCATCGACCTCGCCGCCGAGAGCCAGCAGACCATCCGCGGCCTCAAGTTCACCCCCGGCGCCGCCCTCGGCACCTGCCGCTACAAGCTCAAGAAGCAGGCCGACTTCGACCGCGTGCTCGAGGTCTTCAAGGCCCACAACATCCGCTACTTCTTCTACGCCGGCGGCAACGACTCGCAGGACACCGCCGACAAGATCTCCAAGCTCGCCCAGGCCCAGGGCTACGCCCTCCGCGTGATCGGCATCCCCAAGACGATCGACAACGACCTCGTCATCACCGACCACACCCCCGGCTACGGCTCGGTCATCAAGTATATCTCCACCACGATCCGCGAGATCGCCTGCGACAACGCCGCCATGGGCCAGCACGACCTCGTGCAAATCGTCGAGGTCATGGGCCGCAACGCCGGCTGGATCGCCGCCGGCGCCGCCCTCGCCAAGCGCCGCGATCACCCGCACGATCCCCCGCACCTCATCTACCTCCCCGAGGTCGCCTTCAGCACCGAAAAGTTCGTCGCCGACATCCAACGCGTCCTCAAGCGCGAGAAGTTCTGCCTCATCGTCGTCGGCGAGGGCCTCGTGGACGCCGATGGCAACTACATCGCCGCGGCCGACGCCACCGACGCCTTCGGCCACGCCCAGCTCGGCGGCGCCGCCGACTACCTCCAGTCCCTCGTCGAGCAGAACCTCCCCGGCATCAAGTGCCGCACCGTCAAGCTCGGCATGGCCCAGCGCTGCGCCGCGCACGCCGGCTCCAAGACCGACGCCGACGAGGCCTTCCTCGCCGGACAGTGGGCCGTCAAATCCGCCATCCGCGGCGAGACCGACAAGATGGTCACCCTCCAGCGCACCGAGACCGACCACTACGCGGTCGAGACCGGCCTCGCCCCCCTCTCCGAGATCGCCAACGGCGTCAAAAAGCTGCCCCGCGAGTGGATCAACGAGGACGGCGTCTCCATGAACCACCAGTTCATCCGCTACGCCACCCCGCTCATCCAGGGCGAGACCCAGGTCGCCTTCGACCACGGCCTCCCCGCCTTCGCCAAGCTCGACAAGGTCGCCATCGACAAGCAGCTCCCCGCCTACGAGACCTGAGTCTCGAAAGCCCCGACGCGGCTTTTTCCACTCCCCCCAGCCCGGATCGCCCCCGCGATCCGGGCTTTTTTGCGCCCACGCGCCCCGTCACCTCGCGTCTTCCCGCGCACCGCCGTGGCGATGGTTGCCAAACGCCTTCCCATGACTCAGCTTGGCGACTCGTCCTCCATGCAAGCCCTGGCCAAAGCCCACGCCCCCACGGCCGCCACGCCCGAACGGCGTCGCGAGGCCGAAGCGGACTGGCTGCTCGTCCAGCGCGTGCAAGCCGGTGAGGTGGCGTGCTTTGACCAGCTCGTCCACAACTACCGCGAGCGCATCTGGGGCGTGATCTACCACCTCACCGCCAACCGCGAGGACGCCGCCGATCTGGCGCAGGACACCTTCATCCGCGCCTTCCAGTCGATCAACCGCTTCCAGGGCCAGTCCGCCTTCTTCACTTGGCTCTACCGCATCGCGGTCAACACCACCCTCAACCACCTCCAAAAGGCCAAGCTGCGCCGCTTCTTCAGCTTGGAAAAAATCCGCGACGAGGAGCCGGTGGCCAACCTGCTCGACCAACTCGCCGACCCCTCCAACGCCTCCGACCGCGCCGCCTGCCTGAGCGAGCTGCAGCTGAAATTGAACGAGGCGATGCAAAAACTGTCTATCAAGCATCGCACCGTGGTCACGCTCTTCGAAATCGACGGTCTCTCTCACGAGGAGATCGCCGAAATCACCGGGACCTCGGTCGGCACCGTTCGTTCGCGACTCCACTACGCCAAGCAACTCCTCCAAGCCGAATTGCAATCCTACCTGAGCGCATGAGCCAATACCCCGACGACAAGCGCCTCGACGCCCCCGCCGCCGCGGGCAAACCGACTCTGGAATCGCTGCTGCGCCTGAAACGCGCGGAGCGCCCCGACGCCGCTTTCTGGGAAGAGTTCGACCGCGGCCTGCGCGAGAAACAACTCGCGGCCATCATCGAGCCCCGCCCTTGGTGGCTGGGCCTCGCCCTCTTGGGCCGCCGCCTCGTGCCCGCCGGCCTGCCCGTATCGGCCGCCGCCGCCGCGCTCCTCGCCGTCATGGTCGTGCGCACGCAGGCCCCCTTCGGCGCCGTGTCCGGTCCCGTCGAATTCGGCCCCGACCTCCCGCCCGCTCAGCCCGTCGCCGCGGCTGTCGTCGTGGCCGCGACCGCCCCCGAGGCCGTGCCGGCGGCCCCCGCGGCGCAAAACCCGCCGACCACCCTTCCGCCTGAGCGGATCGTCGCGAACACCCCGCCTCCCGCCCGCACCGCCACCGCCGCCCTCAAGCCCGTCGCTCAGCCGATGCTGGCCGCCGCGCCTTCGCCCGCGGCCAATCCGGCTCCCGAGGCCGCGCGCGCCGTCGCCGAGCCGCTCGTGCCCGCGCTCCTCGAGCTGCCGCCGCTCGCTTCCGCTCCCGAGCCCACCGCCTCGCAGCTCGCCATCGCGCGCAATCTCGCGACCGTCCGCTCCGAAGCCCCCGAGCTCCTGCCCTCCGCCGCCGGCGCGCTCTCCGCCGACGCCGAAAGCGCGGATTCCGGCGACTCGCTCCAGATGGTCGTGCGCAATCCGCGCCACGCCCGCGTGCTCCTCGCCATGGCCGACGCCCCCGAGGTGGAAGGCTCCGCCGGTCTCGGTCAGGTGCGCGAGCGCCTCACCCACCGCCTTGGCAGCGACGAGACGCGCCTCGGCTCCGCCAGCCGCCTCGGCGTCGGCGGCGACCGCTTCTCCCTCAGCTTCTGAAGCGGACGAGCCCCCTCTCGGTCACGCCCCGGTCTTGCACGCCGGGGCTTTTTCGTGCCCCGCGCCGGGGCCTTGATGATCCCGCCGCGCTTGCGGTGGCGCACCCTCGCCCCCGACGATGGATGCATGGTGCACCAGACCACCCTCACCCTGCCGGCGCACGGTGCCGGCCTGCACGAGTTCACCGAACGACTCGCCGAGATCGTCGCCCGCTCGCGCGTGCGCACGGGCCTGGTCCACGTGTTTTGCCTGCACACCAGCGCCTCGCTCGTCATCATGGAGAACGCCGACCCGAGCGCGCGGCGCGACCTCGAGGCCTGGCTGAACCGGCACGTGCCCGAGGACGACCCGCATTTCACGCACACGCTGGAGGGGCCCGACGACATGCCCAGCCACATCAAGATGGCGCTCACCCGCACGAGCGAGACGATCCCCGTGGCCGAGGGGCGGCTCGCGCTCGGCGCCTGGCAGGGCGTGTTTCTGTGGGAGCACCGGCGCGCGCCGCACCCGCGCCGCGTGATCGTCACCGTGACAGGCGAGTGAGGGCGCCCGTCACACCGCGTGCCGGTCGAGGTAGTCGCGGATCGCGGCGGCGTCGGCCGGCAGCTTGTGTTTCACCAGCGGCCGCGCCTTCAGCGCCTCGAGGCTCGGGTGCGTGGGCTCCACGCCGATCGCCGACACGATGGTGTCGGGAAACTTCGCGGGGCTGGCGGTGGCGAGCACGATGCTGGGGCGGTCCGCCGAGAGCGACTTGAAGCCGCAGGCGGTGTGCGGGTCCGCGATGTAGTTGTAGCGCTGATACACGTCGCGGATGATGCCGGGGATCTCCGCGTCGTTGGTGCGCGAGGCGGTGAAGGTGTCGCGGTCGAAGTTTTCGAAGGTGTAGGCGCCGGTGGTCTTGAAGGCCTGCATGACCTCGCGGACCTTCGCGGGATCGCGGCCCACGCTGTAGTAGAGGAAGCGCTCGAAGTTGCTCGACACCTGGATGTCCATCGAGGGCGCGAGCGAGGGCGTGACGGTGGAGACGCGGTAGTCGCCGGTGGTGAAGAGGCGGTGCAGGATGTCGTTTTGGTTGGTCGCCACGCGGAAGGAGTGCAGCGGCACGCCCATTTTCTGAAGCAGCCAGCCCGCGAGCACGTTGCCGAAGTTGCCGGTGGGGACGACGAACTCGATCTCGTCGCGCACGCCGGCCGGCAGGCGCAGGTAGGCCCAGAGGTAATAGACGCACTGGGCGAGGATGCGGGCGAGGTTGATGGAGTTGACCGCGCTGAGGCGGTGGCGGGTGCGGAATTCCTGGTCGGCGAAGAGCTCCTTCAGCGCGGCCTGCGCGTCGTCGAAGGTGCCGGAGATGGCGAGGGCGTGGACGTTGGCCGCGCCGGTGCAGGCCATCTGGCGCTCCTGGAGCGGCGAGGTGCGGCCGTCCGGGTAGAGGATGAAGATGGCGGTGCCGGGCTTGCCGAGCAGGCCGTGGATGGCGGCCGAGCCGGTGTCGCCCGAGGTGGCGCCGAGGACGTTGATCGACTGGCCGCGCACGCGGCACTGGTGCTCGTAGAGGTTGCCGAGGAGCTGGAGGGCGAAGTCCTTGAAGGCGAGCGTGGGGCCGTGGAAGAGCTCGAGCACGTAGGTGCGCTCGTCGAGCTTCACCACCGGGGCGATGTCGGCGTGGGAGAAGGTGGTGTAGCTGCAGGCGATCAGCGCGCGCAGGGTGTCGGCCGGGATGTCGGTCGCGAAGCGGGAGAGGAATTCGTAGCAGAGTTCCGGATACGAAAGCGTGGAGAAGCGCGCGAGGTCGGCGGCGGTGAAGCGCGGGAGGGCCTCGGGCAGGTAGAGCCCGCCATCGGGCGCGAGGCCGGTGGCGACGGCGTCGGAAAAACCGAGTGCGGGGGCTTGGCCGCGGGTGGAGATGAAGCGCATGGCGGAAAAGGAGGTGGAGGGCTAGTCGGCGGACTCTACTCGGGTGATATTTACGCGCCGCACCGCCTCATCGATCCAGTAGTCGATCACGTGTGCGCCCACGATCAGGCTCAGGACCACGCGACCGTCGTCATCGAGTCGCGTGTAGTCGGGTTCGCGATGGGGGTTGCGTATCAGGTCGTCCATCTCGGCTTCGATCCGCCGGCCCTCCCGGCGAGGCAGTTCGAGCACGAACTGAAACGCGCGTCGCTCCAGAAAAAGCTCGTAGGGGCGACGTGAATTCACGCGCGCAGCTGCTTCTTGAGTTCCGAGAACGGCACGCCCTTGCCGGCGGCCAGTTCCCGGTTGCGCCGGGTGGTTTCCTTGCGCCACGCCGGCGTCTCGCTCCGCAACTGGATGAGGTAGAGCTGGATCTCGCGGCGCTGCCGCTGGTTCATCTTGGCGATGCGCGCTTTGACTTCTTCAACGCTCATGGCGGCAAGCTAGGTCAAAGGCGCGAAGCGTCAACGGCGGGCGAGCGGCGGCGCGCGGGAACTCAGAGGCTCTCGAGGGCGAAGGCCTTGTGCGCGACGCGCGCGGCCTCGTCGGCCTTGGCCTTCTCCACGATCACCGAGATTTTGATCTCGGAGGTGCTGATGAGCTGGATGTTCACGCCGGCGTCCGCGAGGGCGCTGAAGAGCGTGGCGGCGACGCCGCTGTGGGTCTTCATGCCGACGCCGACCACGGAGAGCTTGGCCACGTCCTCGTGCACCGCGACCTCGCCGCCGCCGAGCGCGGCGAAGACCGGCTCGAGCGCCTTGCGGGCCTTGTGCGTGTCGGTCAGCGGCACGGTGAAGGTGAGGTTGGCCACGCCGTTGCGGCCCACGTTTTGCACGATCATGTCCACGATGATCGAGGCGTCCGCGAGGGCCTTGAAAACCTTGGCGGCGGTGCCGGGCTGGTCCGGGATGTTCGAGACGACGAGCTTGGCCTGGTCCTTGTCCACGGCCACGCCGCGGACGGCGACTTTTTCCATGTAGGCGACTTCTTTTTTCACGAGGGTTCCCGGGTTGTAGTTGAAGGAGGAGCGGACTTCGAAAACGACGTCGTATTTGTGGGCGAACTCGACCGAGCGCGACTGCATGACCTTCGAGCCGGAGGAGGCGAGCTCGAGCATCTCGTCGTAGCTGATCTCCTCGAGTTTCTTGGCCTCTTTCACGACGCGCGGATCGGCGGTATAGACGCCGTCCACGTCGGTGTAGATCTCGCACTTGTCGGCCTGGAGCGCGCCGGCGAGGGCGATGGCGGTGAGGTCGGAGCCGCCGCGGCCAAGCGTGGACACGCGGCCGTCCTCGGTGATGCCCTGGAAGCCCGCCACGATGACGACCTTGCCCGAGCGGAGGTCGGACTCGATGGACTTGGCGTTGATGCCCTTGATCTTGGCCTTCGTGTGCACCGAGTCGGTCACGATGCCGGCCTGCGCTCCGGTGTAGGAGACGGCGGGCACGCCCACGCCGTGCAAGGCCATGGCGGTGAGGGCGATGGTCTCCTGCTCGCCGACGGCGAGGAGCTGATCCATCTCGCGCTCGTCGGGGTGCTCGCACACGGCTTTGGCGCGGGCGATCAGCTCGTTGGTCACGCCGGAGCGGGCGGATACGACGACGACGACCTCGTGGCCGTCCTCGCGGTAGCCTTTGATGCGCGCGGCGACCTTCTTGATGCGTTCGACGTCACCGACGGAGGTGCCTCCGTATTTTTGGACGATGCGGGACATGGTGGTTGCAGAGTGGAAAAGACGCGAAAGGTGCCGAGGCAACCGGGCCGCGGGCGGAGACTCAAAACAAAACGTGAGCCGGCCCCGCGACGCCCGTTCACCGCTCCAGCCACCACGCAAAGCCCGCCATGAACACCGCCAGCAGCCCGGCGAGCCCCGCGTAGAGCCCCCATTTCAGCGGCCGCGCGATCAAGGCGAGCAGCCCGCCCGCCACCACCGCCACGCAGAGCAGGACCAGCCAGCGCGGGTAAACGCGCAGCGGCTCGAGCCAGGTGCTTGCGAGGGAAAACGCTTCGCCCATCTCCGCGCGACCATGCGCCTACGTTCACTCCCGCCAACCAATTCCTTCACCTTTCGACTTCCCCCCGGCCGATACGCCGCCCACGCTCGGCCTTTTTCCGCCTCCACCCAACCCGACACCCAACCTCCCTTTCATCCTGATATGTCCACCAACACCAAGCCCCAAGTCCTCTGCTGGCTCCTCTGCGACGGCGTCCACATCGATCCCGCCACCGGCAAGCACACCATCCTCGGCGTGTTCTCCGCCATCCGCGGCCGCCAGTTCCCGCTCACCCACCCCTTCATGATCTGGTTCCTCACGCTGACCGACGTCGCCGCCGGCAAGCACAAGATCAAGATCTCCCTCGGCCTCACCCCCGAGAGCATGAGCCCCCTCCTCGACCGCGAGTTCGAGTCCCAGGGCCCCCTCCAGCGCATCAACCTCATCAACGACGTGCGCAACCTCTCCTTCCCCGCCCCCGGCGACTACTCGATCCAGATCGAGGTGGACGACGAGGTGCTGCTCGTCACCGGTCTCACCGTGGCCAACTAAGCCCGCCTCCGAGCCGTCCTGTTCCCCGCCGCGCCCCGCAACGGGCGCGGCTTCTTTTTTCCTTCGACCCGCGCCTCTCAGCCCATCGACTCCTCGGCTCCTCGACCTTCAACTCCACGACTTCAAGCCCACCATGTCCACCTTCGATCTCCTCGGCGTCGGCTCGCCCATCATGGACCTCACCGCCCACGTGCCCGAGGCCTTCCTCGCCACCGTGCGCGGCGACAAGGGCGGCATGGTCCTCGTGGACGCCGCCGAGATGGAGGGCATCGTGGCCCGCCTCCCCGCCCCGCCCGCGCTCGAAAACGGCGGCAGCGCCGCCAACGTCACCCGCGCCGCCGCGCGCCTCGGCCTCCGCACCGCCTTCCTCGGCAAACTCGGCTCCGACTCCACCGCCGAGACCTATCGCGCCCAGGCCGCCGACGCCGGCATCGACCTCTCCCGCTACAAGTCCGCCCCCGGCCTGCCCAACGCCCGCTGCCTCGCCCTCATCACCCCCGACGCCGCGCGCACCATGCGCACCGACCTCGGCGCCGCCCTCACCCTCTCGCCCGACGAGATCACCCCCGCCGACTTCGCCGGCGTGCGCCACGTCCACATCGAGGGCTACCTCGTCTTCAACCCCTCCCTCGCCGACGCCGTCCTCGCCCGCGCCCGCGCCTCCGGCGCCACCGTCTCGCTCGACTTCGCCTCCTTCGACGTCATCCGTCACACCCGCGACTGGCTCCTCGCCCAGCTCCGCGCGGGCGGCATCCGCATCGCCTTCGCCAACGAGGACGAGATCCGCGCCCTGTATCCGGAAAACCAGGACGAGGATTACCCCGCCCTCGCCCGCCGCCTCGCCGCCGAGTCGCCCGGCCTCGTCGCCATCGTCAAGGTCGGCAAGGACGGCGCCTGGCTCGCGCACGACGGCGCGCTGCACCGCATCGCCCCCGTCCCCGCCGACCGCGTGATCGACACCAACGGCGCCGGCGACAGCTTCGCCGGCGGCTTCCTCCACGGCTTCCTCCACGGCTGGCCGCTCCCCGCCTGCGGCGCCCTCGCCTCCGCCGTCGGCGGCGAATGCGTGCGCCACAGCGGCCCCGCCATCCCGGCCGGGCGCTGGCCCGCCCTGCGCGAGTTGGCGGCCGCCTTGGCCGCCGCCCGCTGAGCCCTCGGCCGCGTCCTGTTTACCAAGCCGACAAGCACCGGGGCCGGGCCCGGCAAATCCCGGCGTTTGGGATTGGCAATCCATACGCTTCACGCGTTCATGCGCCGTCTCTCCCACGCGGGCCTCCTCCACTCCGCCCGCCGTCTCCTTCCGCATGAGCATCAAACTGCGCCTGGCCCTCCTGCTCGGACTGCTGCTGCTCGTTTTCCTTTTTTCGCTCGTGGCGCTCCGCGCCCTCGAGCGCCGGCAAATCGCCGAGTCGCTCGCCTCCGCACGGCGCGACGACGCGCAATTGGTCGAGAGCTGGATCGATCTCCACGCCTCGCCCCTGCGCCGCTTCGTGGCGGAGGCCTCCGCTTGGGCCGATCTGGCCGCCTTCGCCGCGGACCCCGCCCGACATGCCGACTGGCCGCGCCGACACCTCGACCCGCTGCTACCCACCTACGGGCTGGACGCGCTCTGGCTCGCCACCCCGGAAGGCGAGGTGCTCCACCATGCCCGCCGCGAGTCCCTGCCCGAGACACCGCTGCCGCTCCCCGCCGCCAACCTCGCCGACCTCGCCACCTCGGATGCCGGCCGACGGCTTTATTTCCACCCGGCCGGCGACCGGGTGTGGGAGATCCGCACCACCCGGCTCGCCACCGAACAGGCCCCCTGGCTCTTCGTCGGCCGGCTGTGGGACCGCGCATTCCTCGCCCGTCTCGGCGATCTCACCGACAGCGACGCCAGTCTCGCCGCTCCCTCCGCCGCCGGCATCGCCGCCTCGCTGCAAGAAAATGTCGCCGCCGACGGCTCCAGCGCGCCCATCGTCATCCACCGTCCGCTCATCGGCTGGGACGGGCTCCCGGTTCGCACGCTCCGCCTGCTCAAGACCTCGCCCGACATCTCCTTCCGCGTGCAAGCCGATCGCCTGCAAACCCGCGTCTTTCTGCTCTTCGGCCTCTGCCTGATCGCCTCGCTGGCCGTGAGCCTGCACCAGTGGGTGCTACGCCCGCTCGGCTGGATCACCGACAGCCTCTCCCGCCACGACACCGCGCCGATCCGCCCCCTGCTGCGCGCCCGCAACGAACTCACCAAAGTCGCGCGCCTCATCGTCACTTCCTTTGAACACCGCGAGCACCTCCGCCGCGAGATCGCCGAGCGCCGCCACGCCGAGGCCGAGTTGCAAAAAACCCTCGAGGAGCGCGCCCGCCTCGGGCGCGATCTGCACGACGGCCTCATCCAGTCCCTCTACGCCGCCGGCATGGGCCTCGCCGCGGCTCGCAAACACGTGCACGCCGACCCCGCCTCCGCCGACCGCCACCTCGCCCACGTCGCCGCCGTGCTCAACGACTCCATTCGCGAGGTCCGCGACTTCATCACCGGCCTCGAGCCCGAGGCCGCCCCCGAAGGCGCCTTCGCCCCCAATGTCGCGCGCCTCTTCGCCACCATGAACGCCGACGGCGCCTCCCAGGTGGAACTCGCCCTCGACGAGGAACTCGCCGCCCGCTTCCCCACCCGCCTCCGCACCGAGCTGCTGCTCGTCCTGCGCGAGGCCTTCAGCAACGCCCTGCGCCACGGCCGGGCCCGGCTGGTCCGCGTCGCGCTCGAAGCGGCCCCCGGCCAACCCGATGTCGCCCGCCTTGTCGTCGCGGACGACGGAGACGGCTTCGATCCTGCCACCGCGCGCCGCGGACGCGGTCTCGACAACCTCTTCGCTCGCGCCGCCACCCATGGGGCTCGAGCCCACATCGACTCCCAGCCCGGCCAAGGCTGCCGCCTCGCCTTCGAATTCCCCCTCGCCGCCTTGGAGGACGACGAAGACACAGAAGATACCGGGCCCGGCACGACGGAAGCCCAAGGAAGCCCCTCATGAACAAGCCCCCATACGCGACTCCGCCCATGGGCAACTGCTGGACGTCCAGCAGGCAAAACATGTAAAGACTAGGCCTGTTCATGCCCATTCCCTCGCCGAGTTGCCCTTGGAACCTGCCCGCGCCCCGCGCGGGTCGGCGCCGGGCGTTCTCGCTCCTCGAGGTGATGATCGCCTCGTGCGTCCTCATGCTCGGCATCAGCGGGGCCTTGGTGACGCTCCAGCGTAGCCTCGCCTCCATCGCCCAAGCGCGGCAGCTCGACCTCGCTTCGCAACTCATGCAGTCCGAACTGGAACGGCTTCGCCTGCTGAACTGGAGCCAGCTCCAGACCCTGCAGGATTCCGGGAATCGCATCGTCGATACCCCCGCCAGCAACGACTTCGCCCGCTTCACCTGCGAACGGCATATCCGCGATCTCCGCGAAGGCATGAAGGAGATCACTCTTGTCGCCAACTGGGGCGGGCTCGACGGACGCGCCCACTCCGCCCGCCTTGTCACCCGCTACGGCCGCAGCGGCCTCAATGACTACTTCTACACCACACGCTGACCGCGCCCCGCTCGCCCGCCGCGCTTTCCCCCGCCCGCCCCGTCCCCGCCGGCGGCGGGAGCGCCGCTCCGCGTTCACGCTCACCGAAGTCATCATCTCCGCCACCCTCTCCACCTTCATCCTCGCCGGCATCCTCTCCACCTTCCTGCTCATCGGGCGCACCGGGCTCAACACCTCCGCCTATGTCGAGATGAACGGCAGCCTCCGCCTCGCCATCGAACGCTTCGACAACGACGTCCGACGCGCCTCCGACGTCCGCTGGCACGACCGACGCTCGCTCACCCTGCTGTTTCCCTCCGACGTCAGCCCCGCCGTGACCTACCGCTTCGAGCCCGCGGCCGATCCCGCCGCGCCCGGCCGCTTCGTCCGCCAAAGAGCGGGCGGGCCCGTCGAGGTGCTCGTTCGCGCGGTCGCGCCGGACTTCGCCTTCGGCCGCTACCGCATGCCCGACGCCGCCGGCGCCGACCGCCCCGCCACCGGCGATCTCGACACCAAGCTCCTGGAGGTGCGCCTCCGCGCCGTGCGCAGCTCCGCCTCGGCGCCCTCCGCCAGCCAGCTCGCCGTCTCGGCCCGCTGCGTCCTTCGCAACAAGAACCACGGAGCCTGAGCCCGGCCACACCACCCATGCTCGCCGCCTCACGAATCCGCATCCCCGCCGCCCGCAGGCTCCGCCTGTCGCGCGTCGCCGGGAATTCCGCGCCACGCCGCGGCTCGGTGCTGATCGTCGCGCTCCTCATCGCCGCCTTCCTCGCCCTCATCCTCGGCGGCTACCTCGGCCTCAACCTCGGCGCCGCCCGTCTCTCTCAACGCACCTTCGACCGCGGCGCCGCCTTTCACCTCGCCGAGGCCGGCCTCGAGGAAGGCCTCTGGACCTACAACCGTGTCCTGGCCAACGACGCGCAAGCGTGGGCGGACTGGCAAGTGGCGGATGGCGCCGCATGGCGCCGTTTCGACGGCTTCACCCTCGCCGCCGCCACCACAGGCTCGATCAAAGTTTACGCCCAGCCCGTCTCCCCCGCCACCGAGGACCGCCCGCTCCTCGTCGCCTTGGCCTCGGTGCGCAGCCCCGGTGGCGCCCCCGTCACCCGCATGCTCGAGGTCAGCCTGCGCCGCAGCTCCCTGTTCACCGCCGGCCTGATCGCCCGCGAGAGCCTCGCTTTCCGCGGTCGCAACACCACCTTCGACTCTTGGGACTCCGATCCGGACCAGAACCCCGCCACCCCGCCGGTGCCCTACTCCGAAGACGGCCGTCTTGACTCAGGAGTCATCGCCACCGGCGCCGTCACCGCCGCGGACCTCATCCTCGGTCGCGCCCAGATCCACGGCTACTTCATCACCCTCGACCTCGTGCCTGCGGTTGCCGAACCCGGCTTCATCGGCCCCTTCGGCGCCGCCGCCGGCTCCGTCGATCCCACGCGTGTCGGCCTGAGCTACAAAGACGACTTCCCCACGCTCTCCGCCCCCGAAGGCGGCACCTTCCTCGCCGAGCCCGGAGCCACACTCGGCACGGCCGGTGCGCGCACGCTCTGGCGCATGCCCTCGCTCCGGCTCGGGCAAAACCAGACGCTCACCATTCTCGGCGAAGTCACGCTCGTCCTCACCGACCCCGTTGACGCCCTCTCCCTGGCCGGCAGCGCCGCCATCGTCATCCCCCCCGGCTCTCGGCTTGTCCTCTACGCGGAGGGCGACCTCTCCATCGGAGGACAAGGCATTCTCAATGCCAACGCCTCGCCCGATTCCTTCCGGATCTGGAGCACCGCCGCGCCCAACCGAGGGCGCGCGCAAAAAATCACCCTCTCGGGCCGCGGGGTTCTCTCCGCCGCCATCTACGCCCCCGAAGCGGAGTTCCGCGCCACGGGCAACGCGGAGTTTTTCGGCTCGCTGATCGCCCGCCACATCACCTTCGCCGGCAATGCCGCGTTCCACCACGATCGCGCCCTTACCCGCCTCTCCGACCACGCCCCTTACCGCGCCGGCACCTGGCGAACCGTGGATGATCCCGCCAGACGCGCCAACCTGCTGCGCATCGTTGATCGCTAGTGGGTCAGGCAAAGTAGCACCAGTAATACCACTTAGCCATAATAGGCCTATCAAATAGGCCTAAAAAGATAGGACTACCGGCCATTACTATTCCCACCTGCACGGACATATTATGCAGGGGTGAAATCGCTTAGTATATCCGGGCCCCGCCCCTGCGACTCGCGTTTGCCACGGACCCCAAGGAGCCACCTGCGATCCCAAAACGGATTCACCATCGTCGAGGTCATGGTCGCGACCTTCGTCTTGGCCCTCGGCATCAGCTCCTCGATCCTCGTTATCCAATCCGGCTTCCGCGCGCTCGACACCGCGCGCAACACCACCCTCGCCGCCCAGATCCTCCAGAGCGAGATGGAGCGCATCCGCCTCCTCCCTTGGAGCACCAGCTCGCTGGATGCGTCCGGCAACCTCAAGCCCTCGGTCTCCGCCCTCACAAACGACCCCGACATCAATCTCGGCGGCCTCTTCCCCGCCAGCGCCACGACCGACCAGCTCGACCGCCGGTTCACCCTTGCCCGCACCGTGGTCAACGCCCCTGACCGCGACGACGAGATGAAGATCATCACCCTCACCATCACTTGGCGCGGCATCGATGGCACCCTCCGCACCCGCAGCTCCAGCACCCGCTACGCGAAAAACGGCCTCTATGACTACTACTACACCCGCGCCCTGTAGTGCGCCGCCCGACCGGCCCCGCCGCCGTCCTCCGGCGCCCGCCTCCTCCCGCTCCGCCTTCACCCTCGTCGAGATCCTCGTCGCCACGGGCCTCTCGGGGCTCGTGCTCGCCGCCATCCTCACCAGTTTCGTCTTCCTCGGCAAAGCCGGCGTGGGGCTGCGCAACTACGCCGACATGGAGGCCCAGGCTCGCTCCGCGATCGAGACCTTCGCCCTCGACGCCCGCATGGCCTCGCAGGTCGTGTGGAACAACGCCTCCTCTCTCACCCTCACCGTCGAGCGCGGCGGCGGCACCACCACCGCCACCTACGCCTACAACCCGACCGCGCGCACCTTCACCCGCAGCTCCGGCGGCGCGACCACCACCCTCCTCACCAATATCCGCGCCTTCAGCTTCAACGCCTACTCCATCGACACCAGCCCCGTCTCCCTCGCCTCCATCACCGCCGCCACCCACCGCGACACCAAACAGGTGCAGATCTCCCTCGAGACCGAACGCGTCAACCCCGCCCTCTCCGTCACCACCAACAAGGTGATCTCCGCCCGCTTCGTCCTGCGCAACAAACGCGTCGCCTGAACCTCAGCCCCGCCCCCACCTCATGCACGCCTCCGCCTCCCTCTCCCGGCGCCGCACGCTTCGCCCCGCCGCCCGCCGCCGCGGCTCGCTCCTCATCACCGCCCTCCTCCTCTCCGCCGTCATCGCCCTCAGCCTCGGCTCCTTCCTCAGCCTCGCCTCGCAATCCACCAACCTCTCCTACCGCGGCTTCTACGCCGGCTCCGCCATGAACGCCGCCGAGACCGGCCTCGAGGAGGCCATGTGGGCCATCCGCCGCCGCCTCGACGGCGAGACCGGCGTCTGGTCCCGCGCCGGCTGGACCATCGAGACCAACGGCGCCGCCCGCCGCAATTTCCCCCTTGGCACCATCTCCGGTGGCGCCACCTCCCGCGTCCAGATCTTCGTCAGCAACGCCAACCTCGCCGGCGCCGAGCCCTTCGTCGTCGCGCGCGGCATCATCACTCCGCCCTCCGGCCGCGGCCCCGCCATCGAACGCTGGATCAAGATCACCCTGAAAAAGCGCTCCCTCTTCTCCACCGGCCTCGTCGCCCGCGACCTCATCACCTTCAGCGGCAACAACGCCTCCGTGGACGCCTATGACTCCCGCCTCGGCGCCTACACCCCCAACTCCTTCGCCAACCGCTTCGCCCGCGGCTCCGCCGGCTCCGCCTCCGTCCGCACCGACCGCGTCAATTTCGACCTCGGCAACGCCGACATCTGGGGCTTCGTCGCCGTCGGCACCGAGACCACCGCCAGCCTCTACGTCGGCCCCAACGGCACCATCGGCCCCTTCGGCACCTCTTCCGGCACCGTCGCCCCCGGCCACGTCTCCACCAAATTCACCGCCAACTTCGAAGACATCACCCACCCGACCACCTACACCGGCACCGGCGCCTACTCCCCCGGCGACATCAGCTCCGCCACCACCCTCCCCCGCCCCGCCCGCACCACCACCACCGGCAACGGCAACAACGCCGTCATCACCCATCACCCCGCCGACGTTCCCGCCGCCGACGGCAAATACTACTACAACGTCGATTCCATCACCGGCAGCCTCACCATCGCCGACAACGTTGTCATCCGCATCACCGCCACCAGCGGCAACGCCATCAATATCGGCGGCAACGACTCCATCACCATCAACGCCCCTTCCGCCGGAAAAACGCCCAAGCTCGAGATCTTCACCGAGGCCGACGTCAAGATCGCCGGCAACGGCGTGGCCAACTCGGGCCGCCCCGAGGCGTTCTTTCTCTGGGGCACCCGCCCCCAAAGCCGCGCCACCGCCCAGTCCATCGACATCAGCGGCAACGGCAACCTCAGCGGCGTGGTTTACGCCCCCAACGCCGACATCTCCCTGAAAGGCGGCGGCAACTCCGGCAACGTCTTCGGCTCGATCGTCGGCAAAAACATCACCCTCACCGGCAACTCCGCCTTCCACTACGACGAGTCCCTCGCCGATCTCGACGCCGGCGAACCCCTCGGCCTCAACAAATGGGACGAGTTCGTCACGCACGTGGACCGCCAGAGCCACTCGCACTACTTCGACGGCCTCTGATCCAGCGCCCGGCGGCATGCCCCCGCCCACCCGCGCCGCGAGCCTCGGCCGGCATCATGCAGATGGGCGGCGGAGCGCGAAACACGCTTGCGCGCCGCCCCGGCAGGACGCTACCTCGCGTCACCTCCCGCGCCCCTTGTATGGTTTCCGCTGATACGCACCCGCCCCGCATCCGCCTCCTCCTCGTTGACGACAGCGCCCTCGTGCGCCGCGGCGTCCGCGCCGTGCTCGAGGGCAGGCACCCCCAGGCCGAGCTCATCGTCGCCGGCGAGGCCGGCACCGTCGCCGAGGCCGCCGCCGTCTCCGCCGCCACCAAGCCCGACGTCGTGCTCCTCGACATCCGCCTCCCCGACGGCGACGGCTTCGAGGCCTGCCGCGCCATCCTCAAGGACCACCCCTCGGCGCGCATCCTCATGCTCACCTCCTTCGCCAACGACGACTTCGTGCACCGCGCCATCGTCGCCGGCGCGCACGGCTACCTGATGAAGGAAGTCGAGCCCGAGCGCCTCATCGCCTCCATCGTCAGCCTCCATCAAGGCGAATCGATCCTCGGCACCGGCCTTGTCGAACGCGTGCTCGACCTCGTGCGCGCCGGCCGCACCGGCACCACCCGCGAACCCGGCGCCGGCCTCTCCCTCCTCTCCTCCCAAGAACGCCGTGTCCTCGCGCTCGTCGCGGAAGGCCGCACCAACAAGGAGATCGGCGCCCAGCTCGGCCTCAGCGACAACACGGTCAAGAATTACCTCGTCAACGTGTTCGACAAGCTGAAGGTCAAACGTCGCTCCCAGGCCGCGGCCCTCTGGGTCCAGGCCGCGCCCAAGGATCGCTGAGCCGCCTTTCTCGGGGCGATCACCCCAGCCCGTTCGGGCCTCGCGATTAGGCCTGAAAAAACGGGCCCTCCGCCCCTGGGGGAAATCTCCGTCCGTTTGCTAGTATCGCTGGCATGGATACGTCCGTGCCCCGCCTCGCCACGCCGACTTGCTCGCGCTCGCCCGGCCTTCTCCCCCGCCCGCGCGCCCGCGCGCGCCGCGGCTTCACCATCACCGAGGTCCTCTTCGCCTCCGTCGTCCTGATTGCCGGCATCGCCTCGTCCATCGCCGTCATGCAGTCCGGCCTGCGCGCCCTCGACACCGCGCGCAACACCACCCTCGCCGCCCAGATCATCCAAAGCGAGATGGAGCGCATCCGCCTCCTGAGCTGGAGCGGCGTCAACGACCTGCCCGCCTCCGCGCCCATCTTGGTCAACGAAATCCTCCCCGCGGACCTGTCCACCCTCTCCGAGCTCGGCTCGCGCTTCACCATCACCCGCACCGCCACCGACGTCGCCGGCAAGGTCGGCGAGATGAAGGAGATCACCGTCACCGTCACCTGGCGCGGCATCGACCGCATGAGCCATGTCCGCACCAGCACCACCCACTACTGCAAGGAAGGCCTCTATGCCTACTACTACACCAAAGCCATCCGCTCCTGAGCGCCGGAGCGCCCGCTCGCTCCGACGCCGCGCCTTCACCCTGGTCGAGGTTCTTGTCGCCACCACCCTCGGCGGCGTCCTCCTCGCGGCGGTCCTGAGCAGCTTCCTCTTCCTCGGCCGCACCGGCTACGCCATCCAAAACTACGCCGACATGGAGGCCCAGGCGCGCAACGCCATGGAGACCTTCGCCCTCGATGTGCGCATGGCCTACGACGTCACTTGGACCGTCGTGAACAACCGCCCCACCGCCGTCACGGTTGTCACCATGCAGGGCAACACCCGCATCCCCTACACCTACACCTACAACGCCTCCGCCGGCACCTTCACCCGCCAGCGCACCGGCTCCAGCCCCGGGCCCGTGACCACGCTCATCACCGGCATCAAACCCAACTCCGCCGTCGATTTCTTCACCGCCTACAAGATCGACACCCAGAAGATCAACTTCGCCACCACCTCGACGACAGCCGCTGGCCTCATGACCAAGCAGATCCAGATCTCGCTCGAGGCCCAGCGCACCCGCAGCACGCTCGCCGCCACGACCAACAAGGTCGTCTCCGCCCGCTTCGTCCTTCGCAACAAGAAGGTCACCACTTGAGCCGGATCGGCCCCCGCCCCCCGCCCAACGCCAACCACCCCCTCCTCCGCCATGCGCTCCTCCCTTTCCCGTTCACCCCGCCGCGGCGCCGTGCTCATCGTCGCTCTTATCTTCGCCGCCGGCATCGCCATCAGCCTCGGCTCCTTCCTCCGGCTTTCCACCACCGCCAGCCAACTCTCCTACCGCAGCTTCTTCGCCGGCTCCGCGATGAACGCCGCCGAGACCGGCCTCGAATTCGGCATGTGGTCGGTCAACAAGGCGCTCGCCGGCGAAAGCTCCGCGGCCTGGTCCGGCTGGACCGGCAGCCCCCACGCCCAGCGCACCTTCGATCTGGGCACGCTCTCCGGCGGCGCCAGATCCCAGGTCAAGGTTTACGTCAATCGCCGCGACCTCTCCGGCGAGCCCTTCATCGTCTCCCGCAGCATCATCACCCCGCCCAATGGCGCCACCTCCGAACGCTGGATCAAGGTCACCCTAAAAAAGCGCTCCCGCTACGCCAGCGGCCTCGTCGCCAAGGACACCATCCGCTTCAGCGGCAACAACGCCTCCGTGGATAGCTGGGACTCCGAGCCTCCCGACGGCTCCGGCCCCGTCCCTTACTCCACCGCCGTTCGCAAAGACAACGGCAGCGTCGGCAGCGTGCTGATCGAAAACCCCTCCATCTTCACCAACAACGCCGACATCTGGGGCTCCGCCTCCACCGGCGGCACCGACCCCACCACCAACGTCGGCTCCAACGGCTCCATCCTCGGCGCCGATTCCGCCACCAAGGACAAGTCCAGCTGGATAAAGATCAACGTGGACCCAGACCGCATCGCCACCGACTTCACCGCCGACTTCGAGGTCCAGAAGACTCCCATCGATGGCACCACGCTCACCGCCATCACCACCAACCATACCCTGGTCGGCAGCAACAACTTCTACGCCCCCACCGTCTATCGCATCCCCTACATCTCCCTCAACGGCAACGAGCTCTTCAAGATCACCGGCCACGTGAGCATCGTGCTCACCAACACCACCGGAGAGGCCCTCAGCATCACCGGCAACGCCGGCATGCAAATCGATCTGGGCGCCAGCCTGCGGATCTACTCCTCGGCCGACATCAAGATCGCGGGCAACGGCGTGGCCAACCTCAACCCCCAGCCGAAGACGCTCATGGTCTATGGCACCGCCACCGATTCCGACAACAACAGCTCCACCACCCACCAAACCATCAACATCGCCGGCAACGGAGACCTGAAGGCCATCGTGGACGCGCCCAACGCCACCACCAACATCAACGGCAACGGCAATGTCATGGGCTCCGTCATCTCCGGTAAAATCAACATCACCGGCAACGCCGCCTTCCACTACGACGAATCGCTCGGCCGCCTCGACTCCGGCGAGCCCCTCGGCCTCCACGAGTGGAACGAGTTCGTCACCTTCGCCGATCGCCAAGTCTTTGGCTCGATCATGAACTTCTGATCGCCCCGCCACGGGCGTCCTCGGCGCCTCCGCCGCTTCACCCGACAGACAAGCCCGCCTCTCCACCCGGGAGGCGGGCTCTTTCTTTGGCCCGCCCCCGAGGCCCCCCCTGCCGACAGATGGTGGCGAAAACCCCCGTCGTAATCCTTCCCATAGCCTGCGCCGCCGACCTTCGACTATAGTGAGAGCGGCGGGAAAACAGGGCTCTAGTCCCTGCGCCCACCGACTTACTTATTTTCACCAACCAATTACGCTCTCGCCAAAGCTCTGCGTCCTTACGTAAAAAATTCGTATGCGTTCCGGCCATCCATTTCGCCTACTCTTGATCGCCCTGTTCGGGCTGGTCGCCGGCTGCGCCACGCTCTCCGCCCAGACCACGATCGTGATCAACGGCCCCACGCGCGTCTGGAATGCCACGACCCAGAAATACGAATATCCGACTTGGAAGCCCATCCTCGGCATGCCGGGTGGCAGCCAGACCGACAGCAACGGCTTCTTGGTCGAGCCCAGCAACGATCAACAGACCGGCCAGACCGATTCCGACTTTGTCGGCTCCAGCGGCACGCCCGGCTTCTTCATTCAAGCCGGCCTGATCAACGGTGTGGAACACCTCGCCTTCCGCATCATCATGAACACCGCCCAGTCGGGCAATAATCTGAACATCCGCCTCGGCATGGACGGTGGCGCGCTGGACGGAAAGATCGACCTCTACCTCGGGCCCATCATCTCCGGCGGCACGGCCCAATCCATCTTCTTCCAAGCGCCCGGCACCAGCGCGAACATCTCCCCCAGCACCTCAAGCTGGGGCAACAATTTCTACCCGACCAACAACCGCACCGGTCTCCCGCCCCTCGCCTCCGGCGGCGGCCTCGCCATCAACCCCACCGGCTTCCCCAATTTCAACGTCACCTCCCTGACCACCGGCTCGTCCGCCTACCCGGGCTGGACGCAGCAGGGCACCGACGCCGACTCGATGATCAGCTTTGCCATCCCCATCGCCGACATCAACGCCGCCCTCGCCCAAGTGGGCGCCGGTTACCAAATAAGCACCACCTCGCTCATGCGCTGGGTCGCCGTCACCTCCACCCAGTCCAACTCGGTGAATCAGGACGCCTACGGCCTTCCCAAGATCACCAACAGCAACGGTGTCGGCAACATCACCTACGCCACCTTCACGCAGATCATGAATCCCCAGGGGCAACCCATCCCCGAGCCCTCCGCCTACGGCGCCCTGCTCGGGGCCGGCCTCGGCGGCCTCTTCCTCCTGCGCCGCCGCCATCGCGCCGCGTGAGGTTTTGCCCGCCCCGTCGCTCGCCGTCCGGCCGGCGGCGGATTAGGCTACCGGCCCGCTCCTGATGATCGACTGGCTCCGCCTCGGACCCGAGCTGCTTCGGCTCAATCTGCACAAAGCCCGCCACGCCCGCCGCGTCCGCGGCCTGGGGCCTGCCGTCCCGCCCGCACCCTGCCAGGCCGCCTCCGATTCCGGCCGCGCCAACCAGACGCACTGCGAAGCCTGCCTTCGCTTCGACCGCGCCTCCCGCTACCGCCACGTCTGCCCCGCGCTCCGCCTCCGCCCCGAAGGCGCCTTCTGCTCGCTCGACTCCGCCGCCATCCGCCCCGCTTGGGGCCGCGCCGCGCTCCTCCTCGGCCTGCCCCCGCTCGCGCTCGTCTGCCTCGGCGTCCTCGCCATCTGGGCCACCCTGCGCTTCGGCACCGGCCTCGAACGCCTCTCGCCCCTCGACGTCGCCTGGCCGCCCCGCTGGTCCGAGATCGCCGACCAGCGCCGCGCCCGTTTCCACGAGATCGCCCTGCGCGCCATCGCCGCCGGTGATCCCGCCACCGCCAGCGTCGCCCTCTTCGCCGCCGCCCAGATCGGCACCGGCGACCCCGCGGGCAACCAGACGCTCGCCCGCCTCGCCACCCTCGGCGGCTACCACAGCCTGGCCGACGAGATCCACGCCCGCACCCTCGCCGCCCACCCCGCGCGCGCCGCCGAGCTCGCCCTCGCCTGGCACGACGACCTCCTCCTCGCCGGCCGCCCCCACCAGCTCGCCCGCCTCGCCCTCGCCGAGCTCGCCCGCCCCGCCGCTCCGCGCGAATTCTGGCTGCGCGCCTTCTTCGAAAGCATCCGCCATCCCGGCGTCTCCGCCGGCCTCCTCGCCGCCGATCCCGCGCCCACCTTTCCCCACCCCGGCCTCCGCCACGCCCTCGCCGCGCGCGACGCCCTCGACCGGCGCGATCGCGCCTCCGCCGCCGACGAGCTGCTCGCCTTCGAAGGCCTGCTCCCCGGGCAGGCCGCCCGCCGCTTTCTCGTCTTTTCCTGGCTCGCCCTCGGCGATGCGCCCCGCGCCCGCGCCGCCGCCCTCTCCACCGCCCACCCGGCTCCGCCGGGCGAGATGCATGTCCTCGTGCACGCCCTCCTCCGCGCCGATCCCGCCCCCGACACCGAGGCCGCGCGCGAAACGCTGCGCCCCCTCCTCGCCTCCGCGTTGGCCCACCCGCTCCTCCTCGCCGCCCTCGTGCGCGATCCCGACGCCCGCCTCGCCCAAGAACTGGCCGCCACGCTCGACCGCTCCCCCACGGTGCCGCCCACCACGCTCGGCGGCCTCTGGATCGCCGCCCGTCGCGCCGGCGCGGGCGCGCTCGCGGCCGACCTCGCGGCCCGCCTCGAGACCATCGGCCGCGCCCTCCCCGCCGAGTTTCTCCAACCAGATCCAGCGCCCGCGCGCCGCGAAGTCCTGCAAAGCGCCGCCGCCCTCCTCCCTCTCGACCGCGAAGTGCTCCTTGCCCTGCGCGAAGCCCGCTAGCAACCACAAGTTGCTACTACCGGATCGAGGCCATTGGCCGAGCCGTTGAAAACGGAAAGGGCCCGCCGGCGGGCGGGCCCTGTTGAAATGAAGCAGCGGCCCTTGGCACGCTGCATCAGCGGTTTCTCCCCTCCGGCCTCAGGCGCCGCCGGCGGTGGAGAGGCTCTTGGGGCGGAAGGCCTGGCGGAAGGTGGCGCCGATGTAGTCGCGGTTCATGCGCGCGATGAAATCGTGGCTGATCAACTTCGGGCAGGCGGCGCTGCACTCGTATTGGTTGGTGCAGTTGCCGAAGCCGAGCTCGTCCATCTTCGAGACCATGGCGAGGACGCGCTGGTCGCGCTCGGCCTGGCCCTGCGGGAGGAGGCCGAGGTGCGAGACCTTGGCGGCGACGAAGAGCATGGCGGAGGCGTTTTTGCAGGCGGCCACACAGGCACCGCAGCCGATGCACTGGGCGGCGTCCATGGCGAGGTCGGCGTTGTCCTTCGGCACGGGGATCGCGTTGGCGTCGGGCGCGGAGCCGGCGCGGGCGGTGATGAAGCCGCCGGCCTGCTGGATCTGGTCGAAGGCGCCGCGGTCGCTGATCAGGTCCTTGATGACCGGGAAGGGCTTGGCGCGGAAGGGCTCGACGACGATCACGTCGCCGTCGGCGAAGGAGCGCATGTAGGTCTGGCAGGAGGCGACGCCGCGGTGCGGGCCGTGGGGCTTGCCGTTGATGACGAGCGAGCAGGTGCCGCAGATGCCTTCGCGGCAGTCGTGGGCGAAGGCGATGGGATCCTCGCCCTTGCGCTCGAGCTCGTCGTTCACGACGTCGAGCATCTCGAGGAAGGACATGTTCGGGTTGAGGTCCTTGGCGGGATACTCGACGAACTTGCCGGGCTGGTTCGGCCCGGCCTGACGCCAGACGCGGAGCGTGATGCTGATGGGAGCGGTGGAGGGGGAGGCGTGGGCGGAGGCGACCATGGGAATGAGAAGAGTCGAGGAGCGGGGGAAGAAGGGTCGAGGAGTCGAGAGGTCGAGGAGACGAGGAGCTTGGGCTAGAGCGGCTGGCGCCGCGAGGGTGTCGGATTGGGAGCTTCTCGGCTCCTCGGCTGCTCGACTCCTCGACCCTGCCTGAACGGCGTCTTTGCCGAGCGGGGGACGTCGAGGGCCGCGTGGAGGGCGTTGATCTGGGGACTGATCTCGGCGACGAGGTCGAGCAGGCGGTCGCGTTCGGTTTCGGTTAGGTGGCCGGCATCGCCCGCGATGAAGAGGAGCGAGGCGGTTTCCATCGCCGAACCGTAGGCGATCTCGAGGAAGTGAGCGTAGTCGGCGTCGGAGTTGCGTCCGCTGCCTTCGGCGATGTTGGAGGAGATGGAGGTCGAGGCGCGCCGAAGCTGGCTGGTGAGACCGAAAAGTTCGTCCTTCGGGAAGCTTCGCGTAGCACCATACACCTCGCGGGCAAAGGCGCGGGCGGCGTGCCACACCTTTAGCTTCTCGAAGCGGAACTGGGCTCTGCGGGCCATTGGGTTTGGAAGCTTCTCGGCTCCTCGACGTTTCGACTCCTCGACTCCCGTTCGCTCTTACTTGTAAGAGCGAACCGACATCTTCGTGAACTCGTAGTTGAGGGGCTCGATGTTGCGGAGGGGGACCTTGTCCTCGCCTTGGTATTCCCAGGCGGCGACGTGGGCGAAGTTTTCGTCGTCGCGCTTGCACTCGCCGTCCGGCCACTGGAACTCCTCGCGGAAGTGGCCGCCGCAGCTCTCGCGCCGCTCAAGGGCGTCGCGGCACATCAGCTCGCCGAGCTCGATGAAGTCGGCGAGGCGCAGGGCGCGCTCGAGGGCCTGGTTGAGCGTCTCGGCCGAGCCGGGGACGTTGACGCCGGCCCAGAACTCGGCGCGAAGGTTTTGGATGAGGCCGATGGCCTTGATGAGCCCCTCCTCGGTGCGCGACATGCCGCAGTAGTCCCACATGATCTTGCCGAGCTTCTTGTGGTAGTAGTTGACCGGCTCCTTGCCCTTGATCGCGAGTAGCTTCGCGATCATGTCGGCGACGTTCTTCTCGGCGGCGGCGAACTCGGGGCGGTCCGCGGAGGGGCGGCTGCCGGGCTTCTGCGTGGCGAGGTAGTCGCCGATGGTGTAGGGGATGACGAAGAAGCCGTCCGCGAGGCCCTGCATGAGGGCGGAGGCGCCGAGGCGGTTGGCGCCGTGGTCGGAGAAGTTGGCCTCGCCGAGCACGAAGAGGCCCGGGATGTTGCTCATGAGGTTATAGTCCACCCAGAGCCCGCCCATGGTGTAGTGGACGGCGGGGTAGATGCGCATGGGCGTCTTGTAGGCGCTCTCGTCGGTGATCTCCTTGTAGATGTCGAAGAGGTTGCCGTAGCGCTCGGCGACGGCGGCCTCGCCGAGCTCGCGAATCTTCTCGGCGCTGGGGTTCTGGAGGTTGGCGCGGGCGGCGGCTTGTTTGCCGTAGCGCTGGATGGCGTCGGAGTAGTCGAGGTAAACGCCGAGCCCGGTCTCGCCGACGCCGCGGCCCTCGTCGCACATCCGCTTGGCGGCGCGGGAGGAGACGTCGCGCGGGGCGAGGTTGCCGAAGCTGGGGTAGATGCGCTCGAGGAAGTAGTCGCGGTCGGCCTCGGGGATGGAGTTGGGGTCCTTTTTGCAGTCCTCCTTTTTCTTCGGCACCCAGATGCGGCCGTCGTTGCGGAGCGACTCGGACATGAGGGTCAACTTCGACTGGTAGTCGCCGGAGACGGGGATGCATGTCGGGTGGATCTGCGTGAAGCAGGGGTTGGCGAAGCAGGCGCCGCGCTTGTAGGCGCGCCAGGCGGCGGTGGCGTTGGAGCCGCGGGCGTAGGTGGAGAGGTTGAAGACGTTGCCGTAGCCGCCGGTGGCGAGGATGACGGCGTCGGCGGACCAGCGGTGGAGTTTGCCGGTCTTGAGGTCGCGGGTGATGATGCCCTTGGCCTGGCCCTCGACGACGACGAGGTCGCTCATCTCGTGCTCGGTGACGAGCTTCACGGTGCCCTGGCCGACGCAGCGGGAGAGCGAGGAGTAGGCGCCGAGGAGGAGCTGCTGGCCGGTCTGGCCGCGGGCGTAGAAGGTGCGCGAGACCTGCGCGCCGCCGAAGGAGCGGTTGGCGAGGAGGCCGCCGTATTCGCGGGCGAAGGGCACGCCGAGGGCGGCGCACTGGTCGATGATGTTGACCGAGACCTCGGCGAGGCGGTGGACGTTGGCCTCGCGGGCGCGGTAGTCGCCGCCCTTGAGGGTGTCGTAGAAGAGGCGGTGCACGCTGTCGCCGTCGTTCTGGTAGTTCTTGGCGGCGTTGATGCCGCCCTGCGCGGCGATGGAGTGGGCACGGCGGGGCGAGTCGTGGAAGACGATGCAGGTGACCTGGTAGCCGAGGTCGGCGAGGGAGGCGGCGGAGGAGGCGCCGGCGAGGCCCGCGCCGACGACCACGACGTGGTATTTGCGCTTGTTGGCGGGGTTAACGAGTTTGATCTCGGTCTTGTGCTTGCGCCACTTGTCGGCGAGGGGGCCGGAGGGGATCTTGGAGTCGAGGGAAGCCATGTTTGGAAGCGTCGAGGAGTCGAAGGGCCGAGGAGTCGAGGTGCGGGTCCGAGCTTAACGGGCGGCTTGGGTGGCGGGGGCGGGCGTGGTGGCGAGGTGTTGCGCGGCGTAGGTGCCGGGGGCGGGCTTCGCGAGGCCGGTGAGGATGGCGCCGGGGATGGCGAGGTTGCCGGCGAAGTAGGCGAGGGCGAGGAGGCCGACGACCTTGCGGAGGGAGGCGGACCACTTGTTGCTGCGCAGGCCGATGGTTTGGAACATTGAGTCGGCGCCGTGCCAGAGGTGGATGGCGAGGAGGGCGGTCGCGAGGATGTAGAAGAGCGAGACGACCGGGCTGGAGAAGCCGATGAAGATCATCGAATAGACGTCCTCGGCCTCGGTGCCGCGCGCGGCGAGGGGGAAACCAAACTCGCGCACGTCCTGGCTGAGGGTGACTGCGGGGATGTTGCCCTTGTAGTAGTCGGTGCCGGCGAGACCGACGGTGAAGTGCAGGATGTGATAGACGACGAAGGCGAGGACCACGAGGCCGGTGATGCGCATGGTGCGCGAGGCGAGGGTGGCGGTGAGCCACTTGTGCACGCCGTATTTTTCGGGGCCGCGGGCGGACTTGCTCTCGAGGGTGAGGGCGACGGCGGCCCAGACGTGGATGACCACGGCGGCGAGGAGCACGAGGCGCACGAGCCAGAGGGCCGGGCCGAGTCCTTGGAGGAAGTGGGCGTAGCCGTTGATCTGGTCGGGGTGGCCGAATATCTGGAGATTGCCGAGGAGGTGGCCGAAGGCGAAACCGGTGAGGATCAGGCCGGTGATAGCCATGAGGAATTTTCGGCCGATGGAGGAGCTGAACAAGTTGGCGAGAAGGCTCATCGCGAGGAGGTCGGTGCAGGTGCTAAAGGTCGGGGCGGCGCGCAAAATACGCGTGGTCGGGCCAAGGTCGTAATTGCCGAAGGGGGGGCTTGTAAAGGGCGCGGCGGGTCCATGCGGGGACCTAACAGCGCTTATTAGCCCGACTGCGGGCGGTTTATAGCGCGGCAAATGACCACGGGCGCGCGCGGGCAAAGCCAAGATGTGGGTAGCCGGTGCGGTGGCGGCGGGTGCGGCGGGCGGAGGAGGGGCGCCCCGGCAAAACCATCCCGCCCCTGCGGCAAGCCCTACTTCACGAGCGGCTTGAGCAGGGCGAACTTGCCCGACGCGGCGGGGGCGATGAGGCGCTTGCGGAAGGCCGATACGCGGGCTCCGTCGCCGAGCACGGCGGCGATCGCGGCTTCGAGGCCGTCGGGGGCGGAGGAGTCGGCGACGTAGTCGAAATTCCAGCGGGTCTCGCCGGTCTGCGTGAGGCTGTGGTGCCAGCAGGGGAAATCGGCCGGGATGACGGCGTCGATCTCGGTGGGAGAGACGAGCGAGCCGTCGGCGCGGAAGTGCAACCCGCCCTCGCGCCCGAGCACGCGGTAGCCGGCGGGCATGCGGCGCACGACATCGCCGGTGTGGTAGCGCAGGAGCGGCATCGCCTCGCGGTCGCGCGTGGTCACGTAGAGCTGGAAAACGTCGTCGAGGCCGCGCCAGGGCACGAGCTCGACGAAGGCGTTGCCGTCGATGACGCGGGAGTCGTCGCGGAAGGCCTCGCCGACGAAGATGTAGCCGGCCTCGGTGGAGCCGTAGAGGTCCACCTGCGGCGCGGGAAACACCTCCGCGATGCGGCGCGAGTGCGCGAGCCCGGCCTTGCCATAGGTGAGGATCACCACGCGTATCGAGGGGACGGATACGCCGCGGCGGCGGGCGGCGCGGGCGAGCAGGGAAAGGTAGATCGGCTCGCCCTCGAGCACCTCGGGCTGCACGGCCTGCAGCTCGGTGACGATGCGGTCCCACTCGGTCTCGGGAAACACGAAGGGATCGCTGGTGAGGTTGAGATAGACGGTGCCGTCGAAGTAGCGGTGCGGGAAGGGATGGTCCTCGTAGGGGCAGAGGTTCGAGGAACAGCCGACGGGCGCGAGGATGCACTTGCGGTGAGGCCGGTCGGCGTAGGGGGCGAGCAGCGGGTGGGCGCGGTAGGCGCGGGCGAGCTGGGCGTTCCACCACCCGTCCTCCATGATGACGGTCATGGGGCCCTGGGTGGTGCCGGAGGTGGACTCGTATTCGTAGCGCTTCTCGTCGAGGCCCTTTTGAATGACCTTATAGTCCTCGAAAAAGGCCTCGTGGCCATGGCTCACGATCTCCTTCTTCGAGAGCGCCGGGATCTCGCGATAGCAGGCCCAGTGCAGGGGCTCGGCGTGCAGAGGGAAGCGGCGCGCATAGAGCGGGCTGCGCTCGTAGATGCGGCGAATCTCGCGCTCCAGCGGCTCGGGCACGCGCGACGGCGCCTCGCTGATCAGGAGGCCGGGGGAATTGGCGAAAGCGGGGGCGTCGGGCATCGAAACGAAGTCGCGAGGAAACGCCGCCGTGCAAGGCGAGTCAAACCGGGGGGATGTTTTGCCGCAGGTTCGGGGCGTTTACCTACGCAGCCCCGGAGGCCCCCCGGGCGGCGCGCCAGAGCGGTTCGAAGAAGAAAAGCCCGTCCAGCACGAGGCTGTGCGTGATGCCGCCCGCGCGGGCGCGCTCGTAAACCTCCGCGACCGGCACGGCCGCGATCTCCATCTCCTCGTCCGGGTCCCACTCGGTGTCGGCCACGCGGCGGCAGTTCTCCACCAGCACGAGGTGGCAGCGGTTGCTCATGATCGCGGGGTTGGGGTGGATGCTGGCGAGGATGCGGGCGCGCTCGCCGGCGTAGCCGGTTTCCTCGAGCAGTTCGCGCACGCCGGCCGCGACCGGATCCTCGCCGGGGTCGATCACGCCGCCGGGGATCTCCCAGGAGAACGCGTCGGCGCCGTAGCGGAACTGGTTGACCAGCACGAGCCGATCGTCGGCGGTGTGGGCGATCACGTTTACCCAGTCGGGCGCGTCGATGATGACAAACTCGCGGCCCACGTCGCGTCGCGGGTGGTGGAAGGGCACGCTCGTGAGGTCGAGGATGCGCGTGCGGCTGAGGATGCGTTTCTCGCCGCGTCGCCAGCGCACGGGAGCGGGTTTGGGCGCGGAGGGCCGGGGGTCGTGGGACATGGGCGAAAAAAAACCTCCCGCCGGCGGGGGCGGGAGGCGAAAATGAAAAACTTTCTCTCGGACGAACGGTTTCGGCGTGGGCCGGGGCTCAACGCTTGGCGGGCAGCTTGATCTTCTGGCCGACGCGGAGCGTGTTCCAGTTGATGCCCGGGTTGACCGCCTGGAGGTCGGCGAGCGAGACGCCGTTGGCGGCGGCGATCTTCATGCCGGTGTCGCCGCTCTTCACGACGTATTCGTTGGGGCCGGCGACGGCCGGCGTGGCGGCGGCAGCAGCTCCGGCGGGGGCGGCGGCGCGCTGGGGGGCGCGGCTGGCGGCCTCTTGGAGCTTGGCGATCTCGCCGTTGATCTTGCCCATCTCGCTGGCGACGACCGTGAGGGCATCCTGGGTGGAGCTGCGAAGAGAACCGATGCTGCTCGCGCTGCGGTCGGCGACGGAGCGGGCGCTTTCGGCGGTGGCCTCGGCGCTGTCGATGCGCGCGGAGAGGGCGCTCACCTGCTCCGCGGTGGCGGCGGCGGCGGCGATCTTGTTGGCCTTGCTGGCGTTGGCCAGAGCGATGCCCCCGAGGAGCAGGCCTACGAGGCCCGCGATAAGACCCGCGATCGGCAGGTAGCTGGGGGAAGATTCACGCGAAATCGTGTCCATTTTTGAAAAGTTTCAGAGGCATGGCTACGGGCGCCCCCCCGGGTATTCAAGCCGAGATTGCCCGCTTCCCCGCCCCTGACGGGGTCGCCGAGACGTGGCGCCGCGCATGCCGTCGCCGGAAACTCGTGCGGAGGTTCCGCTTACGGCCGCTCGCCCCGCCTTGTCACCTTTGCGTTTGCCGCGCCGCGAGCCCCTCCCACCCTGCGCAGCAATCATGTCCGCCTCCGCGCCCGCTCCCGCCTCCGCCTCCAGTTCCGCCTCGGTCGCCTCGTCCGTCGCGCTGTCCGCCTTGCTCGCGCCGACCGACGGGTTCGCGCCCCGCCACACTTCGCCCACCGAGGCCGAGCGCGCCCACATGCTCGCCGCCCTCGGCTACCCCACGCTCGATGCGCTGATCGACGCCACCGTGCCGGCCCACATCCGCCTCGAGAAACCGCTCTCGCTGCCCGCGCCCCTCGGCGAATCCGCCGCACTGGCCGAACTCCGCGAGGTCGCCGCGCAGAACAAGGTCTTCCGCAGCTTCATCGGCCAGGGCTACTACGACACCCTCACGCCCCCCGTCATCCAGCGCACCATTCTCGAAAACCCCGCCTGGTATACGCCCTACACGCCCTATCAGGCCGAGGTCTCCCAAGGCCGCCTCGAGGCCCTCCTCAACTACCAGACGCTCATCACCGACCTCACCGGACTCGACATCGCCAACGCCTCCCTCCTCGACGAGGGCACCGCCGCCGCCGAGGCCATGATGCTCTGCCACCGCATGAAGGACGTGGACGGCGGCGTCTTCTTCGTCTCCAAGCGCTGCCACCCGCAGACGATCGACATCGTGAAAACCCGCGCGGAGCCCCTCGGCATCGCCGTGCAGGTGGGCGACCACTCCGCGCTCGATCCCGCCGCCGTGGCCGGCCTCTTCGGCCTGCTCGTCCAATACCCCGACACCACCGGCGACATCCACGACTTCGCCGGGCTCTTCGCCCGCGCCCACGCCGCCGGCGCCTACTGCGTCGTCGCCACCGACCTGCTCGCCCTCACGCTCCTGCGCCCGCCCGCCGAATTTGGCGCCGATGTCGCGGTCGGCTCCGCCCAGCGCCTCGGCGTGCCCCTCGGCTTCGGCGGCCCGCACGCCGCCTTCTTCGCCACGCGCGACGCCTTCAAGCGCCAGATGCCCGGCCGCCTGATCGGCGTCTCCAAGGACGCCCAGGGCAACCCCGCCCTCCGCCTCTCCCTCGGCACCCGCGAGCAGCACATCCGGCGCGACAAGGCCACGTCCAACATCTGCACCGCCCAGGTGCTCCTCGCCGTCATGGCCTCGATGTATGCCGTCTATCACGGCCCGGCCGGCCTGCGCCGCATCGCCACGCGTATCCATGCCCTCACTACGCTTCTCGCCGCCGCCCTCCGCCGCGCCGGGGCCACGGTCAACGAGCGCCCGGTCTTCGACACCCTGACCGTCGGCAACGTCTCCGCCGCGCGCGTCCACGCCAACGCCGCCGCCAAGCGCCTCAACCTCCGCGTCATCGACGCCCACACCGTCGGCCTCTCGCTCGACGAGGCCGCGACCGAGGCCGAGCTCCGCGCCCTCCTCTCCTGCTTCAGCGAGTCGGCCGAGCTGCTCCCCGACTCCTCGGCCCTCGACGCCTCGACGTCCTTCGGCGCGCTGGCGCGCCAGGGCGCCTTCCTCTCCGCGAAGGTCTTCAACAGCCACCACACCGAGCACGAGATGCTCCGCTACATCAAGCGGCTCGAGGCGAAGGACATCTCGCTCTGCCACTCGATGGTCTCGCTCGGCTCCTGCACCATGAAGCTCAACGCCGCCGCCGAGATGTTCCCCGTCTCCTGGCCCGAGTTTTCCAAGCTGCACCCCTTCGCCCCGGCCGACCAGACGCGCGGCTACCAGCGCCTCGCCCGCGAGCTCGAGGCATGGCTCTGCGAGATCACCGGCTTCGCCGCCATCTCCCTCCAGCCCAACGCCGGCTCGCAGGGCGAATACGCCGGCCTGCTCGCCATCCGCGCCTACCACGCGGCGCGCGGCGAGGGCCACCGCAACGTCTGCCTCATCCCGACCAGCGCCCACGGCACCAACCCCGCCAGCGCCGTCATGTGCGGCTTCACCGTCGTGCCCGTGGCCTGCGACGCCGCGGGCAACATCGACCTCGCCGACCTCCGCGCCAAGGCCGACGCCCACGCGAAGGACCTCGCCGCGCTGATGATCACCTACCCGTCCACCCACGGCGTATTCGAAAGTTCGATACTCGAGATCACCGCCGCCATCCACGAGCGTGGCGGCCAGGTCTATATGGACGGCGCCAACCTCAACGCCCAGGTCGGCCTCACCTCGCCCGCGCGCATCGGCGCCGACGTGGCGCACCTCAACCTGCACAAGACCTTCTGCATCCCGCACGGCGGCGGCGGCCCCGGCGTGGGCCCCGTGTGCGTGGCGAAGCACCTCGTGCCCTACCTGCCCGGCCACCCCGTGAGCGCCCCGCGCCACGTGGTGCACGGCTCGGGCGAGAACGTCACGCCCGCCGCGATCGGCGCCGTCTCCGCCGCGCCCTACGGCAGCGCCTCGATCCTCGTCATCCCCTGGATGTTCATCCGCATGATGGGCGCCGAGGGCCTGACCGACGCCACCAAGGTCGCCATCCTCTCCGCCAACTACATCGCCCACCGCCTGGAGAAGTTTTTCCCCGTGCTCTACCGCGGCGAGAACGGCCGCGTAGCCCACGAGTGCATCATCGACCTCCGCGGCTGGAAGAAGCACGGCATCGAGGTCGAGGACGCCGCCAAGCGCCTCATGGACTACGGCTACCACGCGCCGACGATGAGCTGGCCCGTCGCCGGCACGCTCATGATCGAGCCCACCGAGAGCGAGGATCTCGCCCAGCTCGACCGCTTCTGCGACGCGCTCATCGGCATCCACGGCGAGATGCAGGCCGTGGCCAACGGCGAGGCCGACAAGCTCGACAACCCGCTCAAGGGCGCCCCGCACACCGCCCTCGTCTGCTGCGGCGACGAGTGGAAGCGCGGCTACTCGCGCGAGCTGGCGGCCTTCCCCGCGCCCTGGACGCGCCAGAGCAAGTTCTGGCCGGCCGTCGGCCGCGTGGACAACGTCTATGGCGACCGCAACCTCGTGTGCAGCTGCGTCGGCATGGAGGCCTACGCCGCCGCGAAGTGATCTCCACACCAAGCGCCTGCGGGTAAGGCGGGCCCGCCGGGCTCGCCGAAACGTCCGACTGCCGGCCCGGCGGTCGGGCCCTACCTTTCGGATTTGGCGCCCCAGCCCATGCAACTGATCGATTCGCACACCCACCTCGAGAGCTTCGACAAGCGCGGCGAGACCGACGCCGTGCTCGCCCGCGCGCGCGAGGCGGGCGTCACGCGCCTCGTCACCATCGGCACCTCCACCGAGGACTGGGCCCGC
>JAUWBD010000163.1 GCA_030605125.1 Verrucomicrobiota bacterium
CGGCGGTGCGAAGATAAACGCCGGCCTTGCGCCGGGCGGGGCGGGCTGTGCTCCAATGGGGCATGACCGCGCGCTTCCGCACCGTGCTCTTCGACCTCGATGGCACGCTCCTCGACCACTTCAACGCCATCCACCGCTCCCACACCCACGTGCGGCGGCACTATGGTCTGCCCGACGCGACCCGCGACGAGGTGATGCGCGCCGTCGGCGGCGGCCTGCCCGAGGCCCTCAAGCGCACGCTCGGCGCGGCCGCGCACGAGCACCTGCTCGAGGAGGCGCTGCCGGTCTATCGCGACTACTGGGACCGCACCATGCTCGAGGACGCGGTGCTCTTCCAGGGCGCGCTCGACTTGCTGCGGATGCTGCGCGCGGCCGACGTCACCTGCGCGGTGTTTACCAACAAGCACGGCCCCTCCGCGCGCCGCGTCTGCTCGCACCTCGGGCTGGACCCATATCTCGCGGGCGTCTTTGGCGCGACCGACACCGATTGGCTCAAGCCCGAACCCCAGTTCACCGCCTACGCGCTGGAAAAGCTCGGCGCCGACGCGGCCTCGACCGCGCTGGTCGGCGATTCGCCGTGGGACTTCGAGGCCGCGCGCCAGTCCGGCCTCGGCAGCGCCTTTCTCGTGACCACCGGCACCCACTCGGAGGGCGAGCTGCGGGCCCACGGCGCGGAGCACGTGTTTGCGGGCCTGATTGACCTCGTGCCGGCGCTCTTCTCGGCTCCGGCCACCTGACCCTTGGCCCACGCCCCGAACAACCCGCTCCCGCCCGACACGCTCACCGGCGTGCTCGAGCGCATCGTGTTTCTCAACGAGGAGAACCACTACACGATCGCGGAGTTTCGCCCCGACGAGGGCGAGGACAAGACCACCATCGTCGGCGCCCTCCCCGGCGTGCAGTGCGGCGAGACGCTCCACCTTGAGGGCCGCTGGACCACGCACTCGCAGCACGGCTCGCAGTTCAAGGTCGAGCGCTTCCGCAGCGAGCTGCCCTCCAGCGTGTATGGGATCCGCAAATACCTCGGCTCCGGCCTCGTGCCCGGCGTGGGCAAGGTTTACGCGAACAAGATCGTGGACGCCTTCGGCACCGACACCTTCCGCGTGCTCTCGGAGGAGTCGGGCAAGCTCCGCGGCGTGCCCGGCATCGGCAAGGTGCGCGCCACCGCGATCAAGAAGGCCTGGGACGAGCAGCGCGCCTTCCGCGAGCTCTACATCTTTCTCCAGACCTACGGCGTCACGCCCGGCCAGTGCGTGAAGCTGATCGACAAATACGGCGGCGAGGCGCGCCAGATCCTGCAACGTGAGCCCTACCGCGTGGCTCGCGAGATCGACGGCATCGGCTTCAAGACGGCAGACCGCATCGCGATCAACCTCGGCTTCGCCAACGACGCCGCGCCGCGGCTCGACGCCGGCATCCTCTACGCCCTGGACACCCTCCAGGAGGAGGGCCACACCGCGTTGCGCGAGGGCGAGCTGCGCGACTACGCCGCCGGCCTGCTCGAGACCTCCGCCGAGCGCGTCGCCGCCCGCATCGAGGCGCTCGTCGCCGAGAAAAGCCTCGCCCGCCACGCCCCCGCCGGCGTCGCCGACCCCTTGCCCGGCTCCTCGCCCGTGCAGCTGCCCGTGCTCGACCGCGCCGAGCAAAAGATCGCCGCCGCCCTCAAGCGCCTCGGCGCCGTGCCCAGCGGCCTGCCGCCGATCAAGGTGGACGCCGCCGTGGTCTGGGCCGAGGAGAAGGCCGGCTTCATCTTCGCGCAGGCCCAGCGCGACGCCGTGAAGTCCGCGCTCGTATCCAAGGTATCGATACTCACCGGCGGCCCCGGCACGGGCAAGACCTCCTCGCTGCGCGCCCTGGTCGAGATCCTCAAGGCCAAGAAAGCCCGCGTCTCCCTCGCCGCGCCCACCGGCCGCGCCGCCCAGCGGCTCACCGAGAGCACGGGCGGATTCGCGCAGACCCTGCACCGCCTGCTCAAATACGACCCGCAGCGCGGCGGCTTCACGGCCAACGAGGACCAGCCGCTCGCGACCGATTTTCTCATCGTGGACGAGGCCTCGATGCTCGACACCCGCCTCGCCGCCGCGCTCTTCGCCGCCATCCCCTCGCGCGCGCACCTGCTGCTCGTGGGCGACACCGACCAGCTCCCCAGCGTGGGCGCGGGCAACGTGCTCAAGGACATCATCGCCACCGAGAGCGTCCCCGTCACGCGTCTCAGCGTCGTCCACCGCCAGCAGGGCCAGAGCGAGATCGTGACGACCGCGCACGCGATCAACGACGGCGACGCCAAGCTGCCGGTCGCGGTGGAGAGCCTCGACAAGCTCCAGGCCTGGGCCGACCTCACCTTTGTCGTGGCGCGAGATCCGGACGACTGCCTGCAAAAGACCCTCGCGATCTGCGCCGAGTTTATCCCCGCGAACTTCCCGTGGATGAAGCGCGGCGACGCGCAGGTGCTCGCGCCGATGCACAAGGGCGTGGCCGGCGTCGGCAATCTTAACCTCCGCCTGCAGGAGGCGCTCAACCCCCACGGCCGAGGGCTGCGCGCGCCGGGCGGCGAGTTTCGCGTCGGCGACAAGCTCATCCAGCTCCGCAACAACTACGACAAGAACCTCTTCAACGGCGACATCGGCGTGGTCACCGGGGCCGACGCCGACGCGGGCACGCTCGAGGTGGACTTCGATGGCGAGCGCCACTCCTTCACGCGCGGCGAGCTGGGCGACCTGGCCCTGGCCTACGCGATCAGCATCCACAAGAGCCAGGGCAGCGAATACGCCGCGGTCGTGATCCCCTTGCTCAAGGGCCATTTCATGATGCTCCAGCGCAACCTGCTCTACACCGCGATCACCCGCGGGAAGAAAAAGGTCTTCATCGTCGGCGAGCCCGCGGCCTACGGCATGGCGGTGCGCAACAACGAGGCCAAGACCCGCGGCACGCACCTCAAGGAGAAGATCCTCGCGCTGCGGACTTGAGGCGCGGGGCCCGGGCCGGCGGCCGCTTTTGCCGTATCTGTCGGCGTTTGGGCGACCGGTTGTTGTCGCCAGCGGCGTGGCGGCGGGTCATCATCGGGGCGTTCGAGAGCCCCTTTGGTCAATCACCCCATGCCCGCGGATCGTTCCAGTCTGGCGCTGGTCTTCGGAGGCGGTGGCGCCCGCGCCGCCTATCAGGCGGGTTTTTTGCGCGGCGCGCTTCGGGTGTGCCCGCGCCTGCGTCCGGAGATTCTCACCGGCGTGTCCGCCGGCGCGATCAACGCGGCGCATCTCGCGGCGCATCCGGGGCCGACCTCGCTGGCGGTGGAGGAGCTGGTCTCGCTCTGGCGCGGGATCACGATCGACCAGGTTTTCCGCACGGACTTCGTCTCGATCGGCGGCACCATGCTGCGCTGGGCGCTGCGGCTGGTCTCGGGCGGATCGAACCTGCCGCCCGAGGCGCGGGGCATGGTGGACGCCTCGCCCTTGCGAGCCTTTCTTGCCAAAAACCTCCGCGCGCGGGCCGACGGCACGCTGCCGGGCGTGGAGGAAAACCTCGCGGCCGGCCGTCTCTCGGCCCTCGGCGTGACGACGACCGACTACGGCTCGGGGCGCTCCGTGAGCTGGATCCATGGCGGCTGCTCGCGGCCGCCGTGGATGCGTCCGGGGCGGGCTGGCTCGCACACCGAGATCACGGTCGATCACGTGCTGGCCTCCTGCGCGCTGCCGCTGTTTTTCCCGGCCGTGCGGGTGGGCGACTCGTGGCACGGGGACGGCGGCGTGCGGCTCACCGCGCCGCTCTCGCCGGCGCTGCACCTCGGCGCGCGGCGCATCATCGCCATCTCCACCCGCTACGTGCCGACGCGGCGGGAGACCGCGCGGGAGGCGCCGCCGGAGCATCCGCCGCCGGCCGCGATCCTGGGCGTGTTGCTCGACTCGATCTTCCTCGACGCGCTCGACCACGACGCGGCGATGATGCGGCGGATCAACCGGCTCCTCGATCGCCTGCCGCCCGGCGTGGCGGCGGAGGAGGGGCTGCGGCCGGTGGACCTGCTGCTGGTCCGCCCGTCCATGGACCTGGGCGTGGTGGCGAGCGAGTTCGAGCGCGAGCTGCCGCGCTTTTTCCGCTTCGCGACGCGCGGTCTCGGCACGCGCGAGGCGTGGCGGCACGACTTCCTCGCGACCCTGCTTTTCTCGCCGGGCTTCGTGTCCCGCATGGTCGAGATCGGCGAGAGCGACGCGGAGGCGCGCCGCGACGAGCTGGCGGCGTTTTTCGAGCGCGGAGACGAGGCCGCCGCGGCCGGGCGCAACGCGGCGCCGCCGGTCGCTTTTGCTTGAGGCTGCTCCGCTTCGCGGCTACTTTCCGGTCACGGTTTCGGCCGTGTGTTCTTCGCTAGTCCCACCCCGGTTTTCGTCGGCGCCGCGCCGACCTCGCTCCCATGTCGTCACCTCGGCACAACTCGTCCTGGCATCGCCTTGATCGGGGGGAGGTTTTGGCGCGTCAGGGCCGGCGTCTGCATCGCTACCTGCGGGATTGCGTGCTGCCTTTCTCGGCCCGCTACGGGGAGCTGTTTCGCGCCAGCAAACTCACGGCCGACGACATCCGCTCGGTCGCGGACCTGGAGAAGGTTCCCTTCACCCGCAAGGAGGACCTTCTGCCGACCGACGAGCGTCCGCGCCGCGCGCTGGACTTCGTGCTCAAGCCCGAGCCCGCCGTGCTCGCCCGCCGGCCGTCCACCGTGCTGCGCGCCTTGTGGCGCGGTCGCGAGCGGGTGCGCGAGGAGCTCGGCCGCGAGTGGCGCCCGGTGTTCATGACGAGCACCACCGGGCGCTCCACCGAGCCGGTGCCCTTCCTCTACACCGCGCGCGATCTCGAGCTGCTCGGGCTCGGCGGCGGGCGCATCGTCGAGATGGGCGGCGTGGCGGCCGACGAGCGCATGCTCAATATGTTCCCCTTCGCGCCGCACCTCGCGTTTTGGTATATGCACCACGCGGGCCTCGACCGGAACGTCTTCGCCCTGGCCACTGGCGGGGGCAAGGTGATGGGCACGGAGGGCAACCTCCGCGCGATCCTCAAGCTCCGCCCGCAGGTGCTCGTGGCGATGCCCACCTTCCTCTACCACGTGCTCACGCTCGCCGCGGACGAAGGCCGCCGGATCGAGGGGCTGCGCATCCTGGTGCTCGGCGGCGAGAAGGTGCCCGACGGCACGCGGCGCAAGCTCGGCGAGCTCTGCGCGCGCCTCGGCTCGCCGGGCGTGCGCATCATGGCGACCTACGGCTTCACCGAGGCGAAGCTCGCGTGGTCCGAGTGCCCGATCACGCCGGGCGAGCGCCCGCCCGGCTACCACCTCTACCCGGACCTCGGGATCATCGAGATCGTGGACCCCAAGACCGGACGCGTGGTGCCCGACGGCACCGGCGGGGAGATCGTGTGGACGCCGCTGGAGGCGCGAGGGACGGTGGTGCTCCGCTACCGCACCGGCGACCAATGCGAGGAGGGCTTGCGCTGGGAGCCCTGCCCGTGCTGCGGGCGCCGCATGCCGCGCTTGTGCGGACGCATCTCGCGCGTTTCCGACATGCGCTCGATGCGCTTCCAGAAGATCAAGGGCACGCTGCTCGACTTCAACGCGCTCGAGCACGCGCTCGACGACCTGCCGGGCGTGGCGACCTGGCACCTGGAGCTGCGCAAGGTCCGCGACGACCCGATGGAGCTCGACGAGCTCGTGCTCCACGTGGCGCGCGAGCCCGACACCGACGCCGCCGCGCTCGAGACCGCGATCCGGGAGCTGCTGCGGTCGAACTTCGAGATTTCGCCCAACCGGATCGAGTTTCGCCCCGCCGCCGAGCTGCGCGAGCTGCAGAAGGTCGGCGTCGCGTTGAAGGAACAGAAGGTGGTGGACAACCGCCCCAAACCCGCAGCCCCGGCCGCGTCATGAGCCCCGTCGCCTACATCGCCGCCGGCATCCGGACGCCCTTCGCCAAGGCCGGCGGGGCCTTGCGTGGTTGCGATGCCGTCGAGCTTTGCCGAGCGGCGCTCGCCTCCTTGCTGGCGCGCACCGGGCTCGATCCTGCCGAGCTCGACGAGGTGGTGGTCGGCTGCGTGGGCCAGCCCGCCGAAGCGGCCAACCTCGCCCGCGTGGCGGCCCTGCGCGCGGGCGTGCCCGAGGCCGTGCCGGCCTTCACCGTGCAACGCAACTGCGCCTCGGGCCTCGAGGCCGTGACGCAGGCGGCGGACCGCGTGATCGCCGGACGGGGCGGGGCCTTCCTTGTGGCGGGGGTCGAGAGCATGAGCGGCTACCCGCTGCACTTCGGCCGCCGGGCCGCGGACAAGTTCGCCGCGCTCGCCAAGGCGCGCGGACCGCGGGCCCGCCTCGCCGCGCTCGCGCGCTTCCGCCCCGCCGACTTCGCGCCCCGCTCGGCGCTCCTGCTTGGGCTGACCGATCCCGTGTGCGGCCTCGGCATGGGCCAGACCGCCGAACTGCTCGCCCGCGAATGGCAGATCGACCGCGAAGCGCAGGACGCCTTTGCGCTGCGCTCCCACGAACGCGCCACCGCCGCGCGCGATTTCCTCGCCGGCGAGATCACGCCGGTGTTTCCCGCGGGTTTCCCGCCCTCGACCCACGACGATGGCGTGCGCCCGGAGCAGAGCCTCACCGCGCTCGGCCGCTTGCGCCCGGTCTTTGATCGCGCCCAGGGCACCGTGACGGCGGGCAACGCCTCGCAGCTCACCGATGGCGCGGTCGCCTTGCTCGTGCTTGGCGAGGAGGCCTTGCGCCGCTCGGGCCTCGAGCCGCTCGGGCGCGTGGTCGCGCACACCTACGCCGGCTGCGACCCCGCGCGCATGGGCCTGGGGCCGCTGCACGCGGTCGCGCGTCTCGCGGCCCGCGGCGGCCTCGAACTCGACGACGCCGATGTGATCGAGCTCAACGAGGCCTTCGCCGCGCAGGTGCTCGCCTGCCGCGCCGCCGCCCGCTCCGCGGACTTTGCCCGCGCACAGCTCCACCGCTCCCGTCCGCTGGGCGATTTCCCGGACGAAAAGCTCAACGTGAACGGCGGCGCCATCGCGCTCGGCCATCCGGTCGGCGCATCGGGCGCGCGCCTCGTCCTGACCGCGCTGCGCGAACTCAAGCGCCGGGCGGCGCGCCGCGCCCTCGTCACCCTCTGCGTCGGTGGCGGCCAAGGGGCCGCGCTCTGGCTCGAAGCTCCATGAACATCCTGCGACACATCGATCCCGCCGACGGCGTCGCCGTGCTCACCTTCGACCGGCCCGGCTCGTCCGCCAACGTGCTCGACGAGGCCGTGCTGCGCGAGCTGGACGAGCATCTCGCCGTGCTCGAGGCGACGCCCGGCCTGCGCGGGGTGCTGCTCCGCGGGGCCAAGCCGACCATCTTCATCGCCGGCGCCGACCTGCACGCTCTCGCCGAGGGCGGTCTCTCGCCCGCGCGCCTCGCGCCCGTGATCGACCTGGGCCACGCCGTCTTCGAGCGGCTCGCGCGCCTGCCGGTGCCGAGTGTCGCCGCGATCCACGGGGCCTGTCTCGGCGGCGGGCTCGAGCTCGCGCTGGCCTGCGATTGGCGGGCTGCATCCGACTCGGCCGCGACCAAGCTCGGCCTGCCCGAGACGGGGCTCGGCATCCTGCCCGCCTGGGGCGGCTGCGTGCGCCTGCCGCCGCTGATCGGCCTGCCCGCCGCGCTTTCGCTCATCGTCTCGGGGCGTCGGCTTGCGGCCGCGCAAGCCGCGCGCGCGGGCCTGGTGGACGCGGTGGCGCACGAGGAATACCTCGAGGCGGCCGCGCGCCGCTTGCTGGCGCGAGGGAAACGCCCCGCGCCACGTCGCCGGCTCGTGCATCTTGCGCCGCTGCGCGCGTTCGTGGCGCTGCGGGCCCGGGTGGCGGTGGCGGCGCGCACGCACGGGCATTACCCGGCTCCGCCGCGCGCGGTCGAGGTCTGCGTGGCCGCGCTCGGGAAAAGCCACGAGGCCGGTTTCGCGTTGGAGAAAGCCGCGCTGCTGGAGCTGGCCGCCACGTCCGCGGCGCGGCACCTCATGGGAATCTTTCTCGGGCGGGAGCGGATCAAGAAATCCGTCGCGGACCCGCGTCCGGCGCCGCCGCGCGTGGCGGCGGTGGTGGGCGCCGGCGTGATGGGCGCGGGCATCGCCTGGTGGCTCGCGGCCCATCGCGTGCCGGTGCGCCTGCAGGACGTCTCGCCCGAGGCGCTCGGGCGCGGATTGGAGACGATCCGCAGGCTCGCGGCCGAGGCGGTGCGGCACCGCGCGCTCACGCCGGTCGAGGGCCGGGCGGCGCTGGATCGCATCATCCCGATCGATGCCGACACGCCCCTGCGCGGAGTGGACTGGGTGATCGAGGCGGCCGCCGAGAAGCTCGACGTGAAGCGCGCGATCTTCCGCCGGCTGGAGGCGCGGGTGGCGCCGGACGCGATTTTGGCGACCAACACCTCCGCGCTCTCGATCGACGCCATCGCCGACGGCCTCGCCCATCCCGGCCGGGTGGTCGGCCTGCATTTCTTCAACCCCGTGCACCGCATGCCGCTGGTCGAGATCGTGCGCGGCCCGCGCACGGCGGCGGCCGCGGTGGACTCGGCCCGGCGGCTCGTGCTGGCGCTCGATAAGCTGCCGGTCGTGGCGCGAGACCGTCCGGGTTTTCTCGTCAACCGCGTGCTCATCCCCGGCCTGGTGGAGGCGGTGCATCTTTTCCGCGAGGGCGTGCCGGTGGCGGAGATCGACCGGGCGCTCGAGGACTTTGGCCTGCCGATGGGGCCGCTGCGGCTCGCCGACGAGGTCGGTCTCGACATCGCCTCGCATGTGGCGCGGGACCTCGCGGAGCGGCTCCCGCATCTCGCCGCGCCGGGCGACACATTGGAGCGCCTGATCGCGCACGGCTGGCTCGGGAAAAAATCCGGCCGCGGCTTCTACACCCACCCGACGCGCGGAAAGGCGAAGCCCAATCCGGGCCTCCGCGCGCTGCGCCTCGCGCCGGAGAACCCAGCTTCGCGCGCCGCCGCGCCCGACCGCGCGGAGATCGTGGACTGCGTGGTCCTGGTGATGGTCAACGAGGCCGCGCGCTGCCTCGACGAGGGCGTCGTGGACGACGCCGACGACCTCGATCTCGCGATGGTGCTCGGCACGGGATGGGCGCCGTTTCGGGGCGGGCCTTTGCACCACGCCGACGCGCTCGGCGCGGCGCCGCTCGTGGCGCGGCTGGACGCCCTGGCCGCGGGCGGGCGGCCTCATCTCGAGCCCTGCGCGGCGCTGCGGGCGCGCGCGGCGCAAGGGCGGACCTTTTTCCCGGCATCCCCGAAAACCCCATGAACACGCTGCGTCCAGAGCCCTCCGCCGAGACGGGCGGCGTCATCGACACCTCGAAGATGAGCGCCGGCAAACGCGACGCGCTCGAGCTCACCGAATCGGCTCGCGCGGCGTCGGCGGCGGGCGGCTCCTTCGCGGGCGAGCTGTTCATGGGGCGCGCGGCGTGGTCGCTCGCGGCCCCCTTCCCGCTGCAATCGCAGGCGGACGCCGAGGCAGGCGCGGAGTTTCTCGAAGAACTCGAGGCGCTGCTGCGCGAGGTGGACGCGGACCGGATCGACGCGGAGGGCGAGATACCCGAGGCGCTCGTGCGCCGTCTCGCGGAGATGGGCGCCTTCGGGATCAAGGTGCCGCGCGAGCACGGCGGGCTCGGCCTCTCGCAGACAAACTACTGCCGGGCCGCGCAACTGCTCGGCGGGGTGGACGCAAACCTCACCGCGCTCCTCTCGGCGCACCAGTCGATCGGCGTGCCGCAGCCTTTGATGCTCTTCGGCACCGAGGAGCAGAAGGCGCGCTACCTGCCGCGGGTGGCGCGCGGCGAGATATCGGCCTTCGCGCTCACCGAGCCGGGCGTCGGCTCGGATCCGGCGCGCATGGCCACGCGCGCCGAGCCGGCGCCGGACGGCGAGCATTTCATCCTCAACGGCGAAAAACTCTGGTGCACCAACGGCACGCGCGCCGGCGTGATCGTGGTGATGGCGCGCACGCCCGACGAGGTGGTGGGCGGCCGCGCGCGGCGGCGCATCACGGCCTTTCTGGTCGAGATGGACGCGCCGGGCGTGGAGGTGGTGACGCGGTGCCGCTTCATGGGCCTGCGCGCGCTCTACAACGGCGTCATTCGCTTCACCGACGTGCGCGTGCCGCGCTCGGCCATCGTCGGCGGCGAGGGCCGGGGCTTGAAGGTCGCGCTCACGACGCTCAACACCGGCCGGCTCACGATCCCCGCCGCCTGCGCGGGCCTGATGAAACGCTGCCTCGGCCATGCGCGCGCCTGGTGCGCGGCGCGCGAGCAGTGGGGCGCGCAGATCGGGCGTCACGAGGCGGTGGCGGACAAGCTGGCGCGGATGGCGGCGCGCGTCTTCGCCTGCGAATCCATGGTGGCCTACGCCGCGGCCCGGGCCGACGCGGGCGCGGGCGACATCCGGATCGAGGCGGCGATGTGCAAGCTCTGGGGCTCCGAGGCGGCGTGGCGCAGCGCCGACGATCTTTTGCAACTGCGAGGCGGGCGCGGCTACGAGACGGCGGCCTCGCAACGCGCGCGCGGCGAGGCGGCGGTGCCGGCGGAGCGCTATCTGCGCGATTGCCGGATCAACACGATCTTCGAGGGCTCCTCCGAGATCATGCGGCTTTTCCTCGCGCGCGAGGCGCTCGATCCGCACCTGCGCGTGGCCGGGGCGGCGCTGGATTCGCGGTTGCCGCTCGCTCGGCGCGCGGCGGCGGCGGCGCGGGCCGCGTGGTTCTACGCGCGCTGGTATCCGCGGCTTTGGTGGCCGCTGGCGGCGACGCCGGCCGGAGTGGCGCGGGAGTTTGCGCCGGCCTTGCGCTATGCGGCGCGCACCAGCCGGCGTCTCGCGCGGGCGCTTTTTCACGCGATGGCGCGGCACGGTCCGGCGCTGGAGAAACGTCAGCTCCTGCTCGGGCGGCTGGTGGACGTGGGCGCGGAGTGTTTCGCCTTGGCGACTTCGGCCCTGCGCGCGGACGCGTTGCTACGCCATGCGCCGGAGCGGCACCCGCGGGCGGAGCTGGTCGAGCTCGTGGGCGTGATCCATGCCGAAGCGCGCGAGCGGATCGAGGCGGCCTTCGCCGCGCTGCGTCGCAACCCCGACCGCGAGCACCGAGCGCTCGCGAGGGCGCTGCTCGAGGGGCGGCACGCTTATCTGGAAGACGGGATCGTGCGGGCGGCGGGCGAGGCGCGAGTCGATCAGCCGATCAACCAGAGCACGAGCCGGTCGTAGAGCGGCAGGCCGAGCAGGATGTTGAAGGGGAAGGTGACGGCGAGGGAGAGCGTCACATAGACGCCGGCGTTGGCCTCGGGCAGGGCGATGCGGAGCGCGGCCGGCACGGCGATGTAGCTGGCGCTCGCGCAGAGCACGACCAGCAGCAGCGCGTCGCCGCGGGGCAGGCCGAGCAGGGCGGCGAGGGCGAGGCCGAGGCCGGCGTTGATCAGGGGAGCGAGGATCGCGAAGGCGAGGGCGGGGCCGCCGACCTGGCGCAGCTCGGTGAGGCGGCGCGCGGCGACGATGCCCATGTCGAGGAGGAAGAGCGCGAGCAGGCCGGGAAACAGCGTGTCGATGAAGGGCTTGAGCGGCGCGGCGCGCACGGGCCCGCAGACGAAGCCGATGAGCAGGCTGCCGAGGAGCAGGAAGAC
>JAUWBD010000151.1 GCA_030605125.1 Verrucomicrobiota bacterium
GCCGGCGCCCGCCAAGCCCATGGGCGGCCGCATCTCGATGCGCCTCGCCGCCACCGGCCCGCTCGACGAGCCGCTCGCCTTCTCCGGTCGCGGCGAAGCCAAGATCACCGGCGCCGACCTCGCCCGCATCCGCCTCATGGGCCCCGTCTCCAGCCTTTTGGGCGAGCTCGGCCTGGGCTTCACGACCGTCAAGCTGACCGAGGCCGATGCGCGTCTCGTGCTCGACCGCCGCCGGGTCGTTTTTGAGGAACTCCGCCTCACCGGCCCCTCCGCCCTCGTGGAGGCAAAGGGCGTCTATACGCTCCCCGCCGGAGAGCTGGATTTCAAAGCCAAGCTCCGCCCCTTCGAGCAGCGCGAAGGTATCATCGGCAGCACCGTGGACTTCGTGCTCTCGCCGCTTTCCCGCGCGCTGGTGGTCGATCTCGGTGGCACGCTGGACGAGCCCACCTGGACCTTCAGCTACGGCCCGACGAAGCTCTTCCGGCGGATCACGGACCGTTTCTGACCGCGTGGCGGGAGCATCCTGCTCCCGTTCTTCCCAAAGGGAGCTGGAAGCGCCCCTCTGCCGTTCACGCGGCGTGCCGCCGAGGCTCGCATCGCATCGCCTCGCCGTCTTTCGTCTCCGCGTGGCCGCCACTCCGCCTCCCGCCTCCCGTCCCGACCCGCACGCGCTCGCGCGTGCTCGGGCGCACGAGGGCGCGCGGCTCGTGCTGCGCGGCGTGTTGCTCAACGCCTTCCTCGCCGCGTTGAAATTCGCCGGCGGCATCTTCGGCCACACCTACGCCCTCATCGCCGATGGCGTGGAGTCGCTCCTCGACATCTGGTCCTCGATCCTCGTCTGGGCCGGCTTTCGCTACGCCGCCAAGCCGCCCGACGCCGACCACCCCTACGGCCACGGCAAGGCCGAGCCGCTCGCCGCGCTCGCCGTCGCGCTCGTCATCTTCGCCGCCGCCGGCTGGATCGCCATCCACGCCGTGCGCGAGATCCGCACGCCCCACGAGGCGCCGCACTGGGCCACCCTGCCCCTGCTCGCCTTCATCATCGTCACCAAGTGGGGCTTCTCGCGCCGCCTCGCCCGCGCCGGCGCCGAGAGCGGCGGCACCGCGCTCGGCGCCGAGGCCTGGCACCACGCCGCCGACGCCCTCACCTCCGCCGCCGCCTTCATTGGCATCACCGTCGCCGTGCTCGGCGGCCCCGACTACGCCGTCGCCGACGACTGGGCCGCCCTCGCCGCCTGCGTCGTCATCGCCTTCAACGGCGTCGCGATCTTCCGCCGCGCCTTCAGCCAGATCATGGACGCCGCCGCCTCGCCCGAGACGCATGCCGAGGTGCGCCGCATCGCCTCCGCCGTGCCCGGCGTGGTCGCGGTGGACAAATGCCGCGCGCGCCGCTCCGGCCTCGCCCTGCTGGTCGAGATCCAGATCGTCGTGGACCCCACGATCACCGTCTTCGCCGGCCACAAACTCGCCCACGAAGTGCAGGACGCCCTCATCGCCGCCGGCCTCGCCATCACCCACGTGTCCGTGCACGTCGAGCCCGCCCGGACCACCGTTTAAGCGCAACTAACGTCACGCATTAGCCCGCGTTACGGCACTCGACGCGAAGGGTTTGCGGTTTACGACTCCGCATGCCTTGGCATCCTCCCGCCATGGTTACCCGCGACGTCTCCGCCCCGCTCACGACCAACAAGCACCTCCTCCGCTGGGTGGAGAAAATGGCCGCCCTCACCGAGCCCGCCGCCATCCACTGGGTGGACGGCTCCCAGGCCGAATACGACGCGCTCTGCGAGCGCCTCGTCGCCGCGGGAACGTTCACCAAGCTGAACGAGAACCTCTGGCCCGGCTGTTTCCTCGCCCGCTCCGACTCCATCGACGTGGCGCGCGTCGAGGACCGCACCTTCATCTGCTCGCTCTCCAAGGACGCCGCCGGCCCGACCAACAACTGGGTCGAGCCCTTCGAGATGCGCAAGAAGCTCAAGAACCTCTTCGCCGGCTGCATGCGCGGCCGCACGATGTATGTGTTGCCCTACTCGATGGGCCCCGTCGGTTCGCCGCTCTCGCAAATCGGCGTCGAGCTCACCGATTCGCCCTACGTCGTGGTCAACATGCGCATCATGGCGCGCATCGGCGCCCCCGTCTTCGCCGAAATCGACAAAGGCGAGAAGCGCGTCGTGCCCTGCATGCACTCGGTCGGCGCCCCGCTCGCCCCCGGCGCCAAGGACGTGCCCTGGCCCTGCAACAAGGAGAAGTATATCGTCCACTTCCCCGAGACGCGCGAGATCTGGAGCTACGGTTCCGGCTACGGCGGCAACGCGCTCCTCGGCAAAAAATGCTTCGCGCTCCGCATCGCCTCCGCCATGGCGCGCGACGAGGGCTGGATGGCCGAGCACATGCTCATCCTCGGCCTGCAAAACCCCGACGGCGAAAAAGCCTACGTCGCCGCCGCCTTCCCCTCCGCCTGCGGCAAGACCAACTTCGCCATGCTCGTGCCGCCGCCCGCGCTGCAAAAGCAGGGTTGGAAGGTCACCACCGTCGGCGACGACATCGCCTGGCTGCGCCCCGACGCCACCGGCCGCCTCCGCGCCATCAACCCCGAGGCGGGCTTTTTCGGCGTCGCGCCCGGCACCTCGCTCAAGACCAACCCCAACGCCATGGCGGCGCTCGCGAAGAACACCATCTTCACCAACTGCGCCCTCACCCCCGAGGGTGGCGTGTGGTGGGAAGGCATGACCGACACCCCGCCCGCCATGTGCACCGACTGGCAAGGCAAGGTCTGGACGCCCGATATCGCCAAGGTCACCGGCGCCAAGGCCGCCCACCCCAACGCCCGCTTCACCGCGCCCGCCTCGCAGTGCCCCACCATCGATCCCGAGTGGGAAAATCCCGCCGGCGTGCCCATCGCCGCGATCATCTTTGGCGGGCGCCGCGCCACCACCACGCCGCTCGTTTACCAGACCTTCAACTGGTCCGGCGGCGTCTATGCCGGCGCGACCATGGGCTCCGAGACCACCGCCGCCGCCGTCGGCGCGACCGGCGCGGTGCGTCGCGATCCGATGGCGATGTTGCCCTTCTGCGGCTACAACATGGGCGACTACTTCCGCCACTGGATCATGATGCAGCGCGATCTCGCCGAGTCCCCGCGCATTTTCCAGGTCAACTGGTTCCGCAAGGACGCCGAAGGCAGGTTCATCTGGCCCGGCTTTGGCGAAAACCTCCGCGTGCTCTGCTGGATCGTCGGCCGTTGCCAAGGCCGCTGCCGCGCGCGCGAGACGCCGCTCGGCTGGATGCCGCGCTACGAGGACATCGACTGGACCGGCCTCGACATGCCGCGCGAGCGCTTCGAGCAACTCACCTCGCTTGATCGCAAGGCCTGGCGCACCGAGCTGATCCAGCACGAAGAGCTCTTCCTCGACCTCCACGCCCACCTGCCGAAAGAGCTGCTCTTCGAACGCGAGCTGCTCATCTGCCGGCTGTAGGTTTGCGCCACCGTGATCACGCGGCTCCTGCGGAGGGGCGTGGTCATTCAAGAAACGCGCCCTTGCCCTCGCCTCGGCGCACCCGCTACGTGATTAGCCGTAGGCGCCGTGCCGCGCGCGCCCGCGCTTTACGGCCCCCTTCCTTCCGCACGTGTCCCCTCGCCCCCGCCGCCTCCTCGCTTTCTCGGTCGGCCTCGTCCTCGGCGCGGGAGCGGCTTGGGCCTTTCTTCGCGAAGCCGCGGCCTCCGGCGACGAGGCGTTGGCGACGGGCGGTCCCGGCCGCGCCGCCTCGGCCTCCGTCTCGGTGAGCCGCGTGCCGCCGCCGCCACCGCTCGTCCTGCCTCCGCTGCTGGACGACGCCGAGGCCACCGAAGCGCTCGACGCGTTTCTCGCTCTGCCCCCGCTCGATCCCAAGGCGCCCGAGCCCGAGGTGCGCGAGCGCTTGGATCGCCTGCACGCGCTGCTCACGCTGCTCCCGCCGAATCACTTCGCTCGCCTGCTCGACGCGCTCGCCCCGCGCGAGGGCGGCGCCGAGGCGCGTCTGCGCCGCACCGCCTTCGAGGTCTGGACCGAGCGCGACGCCCCCGCCGCCGCCCGCTGGGCCCTCGCCCTCGCGCCGACCAAGGTCCTCGACGCCCCCGCCCGCATCCGCCTGCTCAACCAAGCCGTCTTCGCCTGGGCCCGCGCCGATTTCGGCGAGGCCTACGCTTGGGCACTTGCGCTCGGCGACCAAAAGCTCGCGGCCGATCTGCGGAACCGCCTCCTCGCCCAGCTCGCTGCCAGTGATCCGCGCCAAGCCTTGGCCTTGGCCGGGGAGGTCGGCGACGCCGAGCAGCGCCGCTTGCTGAGCCACTCGATTTTCACCGCCTGGTCCCAGCGCGATCCGATCGCCGCGGTCAAGACGCTCGGCCCCCAGTTGCTGGCCGAAAAGAATCCCCCGTGGCAGATCCACGAGGTTATCGCGAAGTGGATCGCCAAGGAGCCCGCCGCCGCGGTGGATTGGGCCCTCGCTCAAAATCACGACCCCGAGCGCAGCCACCTTTCCCCGCTGCACAACGCCGCGTGGAACGTCGCCGGCATTCCCGGCGCGGCCACCGCCTTTCTCGATGTCGTGCAAGCCCGCGAGGACATCCCTCATCGCGGGCGGATCATCAACAGCGTGCTCGGGCGACTGTCCCGCGACGATCCCGACGCGGCGCTGGCCTGGCTGGAAAAACTGCCCGACGCCGCCGTGCGCAGCGACCACATCGAAAACGCGCTCCATAACCTCACCGAAAAGCCCGAGGCCTTCCTCGCCCTCGCGCGTCGCCTGCCTGAATCCCCCGCTCGCGACCAGAAGATCGCCCAGCATCTCTCCGCGTGGAGCGAACGCGACCCGGACGCCGCCTTCGCCTGGCTCGAGCAGGCCCACGATCCCGCCATCGGCGCGGCCTCGCGCCTGATCGAGGCGGCGCTGATCGGGCAACTCGCCGCGACCGATCCCGCCGCCGCGCAAGCCCGCTGGCAAAGCCTGCCGGACGATTCGCGCGTCCCCGCCGTCGCCGCCGAGATCGCCGCCCGCTGGGCGAAAAACGACCCCGCCTCCGCCACGCGCTGGCTGGCCGAGAACCTTCCCGCCATGCCCGCCAGCCCCTCGGCGAGCGAGCCCTTCAACAAGCTCCAGCAAATATCCGAAGCCTGGGCGCGCCGCGATCCCGCCGCCTTCCTCGCCTGGGCCGAGGCCATCCCCGCCGGCCACGCGCGCGAATACGCCGCGCACGCCATCTCGGGCCTCTACGTCAACTACGCCTACCAAAACGAAGACCCGCCGCCGCGCGCCGCCTTCGCCGAGCACTTGCTCGGCATCCGCGACGACGCGCTGCGCGAGCGGGCCCTTCGATCCCACCTGCACCAATGGTTGCGCTCCGACGCCCGCTCCGCCCGCGCCTGGATGGAGGCCCGCGACGCGCTCTCACCCGAAGCCGAGGCGGCCCTCCTGCAAAGCGCCGGCTACGCTCCATGAGCCCCCTCCCCGCCATGCGTTCGCCTCTGCCCTTCCTCGGCCTCGGGCTCGCGCTCGGCGCGACGCTCGCGTGGTCGGCGCTGCGCCCGCGGTCCCTTTCGCCCGGCGAGTCCGTTCAAGCGCCGGCCGCGCCCGTGGCGATCCCGGCCTGGTCCTGGCGCGAACAGGCCACCCCCGACCGTCTGCCGCGCGACACCGCCTTCGCCGCCGTCGCCGCCTGGCTCGGGCAACGCGCTCCCGATGGCGCGGCGCTACCCTACCCCGTCCGCGCCGCCGGGCTGCGCGCGCTCCTGCTTCGTCTGCCGCCGGAGGCCTTGCCGCGCCTCGTCGGCGGCCTCGCCCGCTCGCCCGCCGCCGACGACAAGCTTTTCCTCGGCACCGCCTTTCGCGCCTGGCTCGATGCCGACGTGCCCGCCGCCACCCGCTGGGCCGGCGAGGCGGGCGAGGAGCATTTCAGCCTCGCGCGCGAAGGCCTCGGCCGCTGGCTGGCCGACGATCCGCTGGCCGCCGCCGAGTGGGCCTGCGCGCTTCGCGACGACAAGTCGGCCCTCCACCTCGCCTCCCAAGCCCTCGCCCACCTCGCCGGCACGCAGCCCGACCGCGCGCTCGCCCTGGCCGGCTCGCGCGGCCCGGAGTTTCGCGACTCCGCCCTTCGCGCCATCCTCCGCACCCTCGGCCGCTCCGATCCGGCCGGCACCATCCAACGATTCGCTCCCGAACTCTGGCGCAGAGGCGCGGGCTTCTGGCATTTTCGCGACCTCCTCTCCGAGTGGGGAAAGAAGGACCTCGGCGCCGCGATCTCCTGGCTCTCCGCCCAGCCGCACGACGGCGAGCAGCTCTCCAACTGGATATCCCAGATCTTTGATCGCAGTCCCGAGGGACGCCGCTCCGTCGCCGACGCCATCGCCTCGTTGCCGGATTTCCCAAGCCGTTCTCGGGCCCTGCGCGACCTGATGTTCAACTGGGGCAACGACCAGCCCGAACAAGCCATCGCCTGGCTGCGCTCGCTGACCGACGACGACCTCCGCATCAACCTCCTCGAGCGCGCCAACCAATCCTTCTACACCGACTCGCCGCAAAAGGCCCTGCCGCTCGCGCTCGCCCTGCCCGAGGGCGCGAACCGGGCCGACCGCCTTTCCCGCCTGCTCGGCGCCTGGGCCAAGCTCGACGCCGACGCCACGCTCGCCTGGCTGCGCGAGCATGCGGCCGAGCCCGGTGTCGCCGCCGCCTCGCACGCCGTCCACGCCGCGCTCCTCGCCACGCTGACGCGCGAGGACCCGCAGGCCGCGCTCGTCGAATACGCCGCGCTCACCGACCCCGCCGGCCGCGGCAAGGCCATCGACGCCATCAGCGCCGAATGGGGCAAACAAGATCCCGCCGCCGCCCTGCGTTGGGCGGTCGCGCAGCGCGCGGAGATCGGCCAGCGCCACTTAGGCATCGAGTCGAGTCTGCTCTACCGCTGGGCCAAGATCGAGCCCGAGCCGGCGTTGCGCTGGCTCGAGCAGTGGCACGAGGGCCAGCCCAAGGAGCACCGACCGTTCAACGTGCATCTCTTCGAGCGCCTCGGCGGCGACTGGAATGACAAAGCTCCCCGCGCCAGCACCGCCGATCTCTTCACCAAGATCCGCGACCCGGAATTGCGCTCCAAAGTGCTGCAAAACCATTTCCGCGAGTGGCTGGCCAAGGACCCCGAGGGCGCGCGCGCCTGGCTGGCGTCCAACAAGGTCCTCGGCGCCGCCGAGTCCGCCGCCATCCTCGGGCAATCGGCGGGCTCGGGGCGATAAAAGAGGTCCGAGACAAAGGGGCCGGTAGGCCCCCCGGTGCTCACATGGCGAACCAAGCCCGGGCCGCGGCCGCATCGCGCGCGATCTGGGCGCGGAGTTCGTCCACATTGGCGAAGCGCTGCTCGGGCCGGAGAAAAGCCAGCCACTCGACCAGCAGCGCGTCCCCCGCGGAATAAGGGCAGGTGCCTTCAAGCACGTGCACCTCGAGTTGCGCCGCGCCGGCCGCGGTCTCCACCGTGGGGCGAAGGCCGTAGTTGGCCACCGCACGCAGCGGACGGTCGCTCCCGTCGGCACGCTGCACCGAGACCACATACACGCCGAGGCGCGGTTGAAGGTCGGGCGCCCAAGGCAGGTTGAGCGTGGGGAAACCGATCGTGCGTCCGAGACGCTTGCCACCGGTGACCACGCCCTCGCTGGTGTAAGCGGAGCCGAGCAGGACGTTGGCCTGGTCGATTCGCCCCTCGAGCAGAAGCGCCCGGATGCGCGTGCTGCTGATCGGCTCGCCGTCGCCGTTGATGCGCGGGGCGCTCACCACGTGCAGGCCGAGCTTTTTCGCCTCGGCCACAAGTTGCGCCACGTCGCCGCGGCGGCCGCGGCCGAAACGCCAGTTCTCGCCGACATAGACCGTGTGCAGGTTGGGCAGGTCGGCGCGCAGGCGGGGCAAAAATTCCTCCGCCTCGATGGCGGCGAAAGCGGCGTCGAAAGGCTGCACGATCACCGCCGAAAGCCCCAGCCGACAGAGCGCCACCACCCTCCGCTCACGATCCATGATCAGACGCACCGGGGTGGAGGGGCTGAAGAGCCTGCTCGGATGGGGATCAAAAGTGAGCACGGCCGCCACGCCGCCGCTGCGGCGGGCGGACTGCACGGCGGCCTTCAGCACGGCCTGGTGGCCGAGATGCACGCCGTCGAACATGCCGATGGCGAGGTGGAGCGGACGCTTCTCGGCAAGCGCGCGGGCGGCGGTGAGACTGTCGAAAACTTGGGCCACGGATCAGAGGATTCTGCCCACGAAACACACGAAAAGACACGAAAAGAAACGCACCTGAAGGGTCTGCTTTTTGTGTTCTTTCGTGTGTTTCGTGGGCGCAAAAACTCAGCTCATCGCGACGGACGGGGCGGCTTCGTAGCCGGGGATGAGCGCGGCCTGCACCTCGGCGGGCGTCAGCTTTTGCAGGGCCTCGAGCGTAAGGGCGCGGTCAACGTGTAGTTGTCCGCTCGATACGCGGCGCAGGGCGCTCAGATGGGCGCCGCAGCCGAGTTTCTGGCCGAGGTCGTGCGCGAGGGTGCGGACGTAGGTGCCCTTGGTGCAGTCCACGACAAAGTCGAGGACCTCGGGCGGGGCCCAGCGGGTAAGGTCGAAGCGCTTCACGCGGATGAAGCGCGGCTCGCGTTCGATCTCCTCGCCGGCGCGGGCCGCCTTGTAGAGCGGCTGTCCCTTGATCTTGATCGCGGAGAACATCGGGGGCGTCTGGTATTGATCGCCCACCATGCCGCGGAGCGCGGCGCGGATCTGCTCCTCGGAGAAGGCGGGCACGGGACGCGTCTCCATCACCTCGCCCTCGGCGTCCTGGGTGTTGGTGATTTTGCCGAGCGTGACGCTACCCGTGTAGCACTTGTCCACGCTCATGAGGTATTGGGAGAGCTTGGTCGCCTTGCCGAGCAGGACGACGAGCAGGCCGGTGGCCATGGGATCGAGCGTGCCGGCGTGGCCGACGCGCTTCATCTTGAGGATGCCGCGCACCCGCGCGACCACGTCGTGCGAGGTGTGGTCGGTGGGCTTGTCGATCAGCAGGACGCCGTCGAGCTCGGGTGCGGAAGTGCGGACGATCATGGTGAAAATAGGTGCCGTGGGTTGAGAGGTGGTATGGGAGCCCACCCCTGTTTGTAACCACGGGTGGTTACACTCTTGTCCCCTGAACGACCTCGACGCGGGCGATGAGGGCGGCGCGGAGGCGGGGGACGAAGGTCTCCATCGTCTCGCCCTTCACGTTTAGGCCGGCGGCGCAGGCGTGGCCGCCGCCACCGAACTGGGCGGCGACGAGGTCCACTCGGTAGTCGGCGTGCTTGGCGCGGAGGCTGGCCTTGATCGCGCCCTTGCGAGCCTCGACGAGCGCGCCGATCTCGACGCCGTCGATGGAGCGGGCGTAGTCCACCAGACCCTCGGCGTCCTCGGTGTTGGTGCCGGTCTGCTCGTAGATGCCCTCGGGCAGGAGGCCGATGCAGACGCGGCCAGTGGCGCAGGTCTCGAGCGAGGCGAGGAAACGCTGGAGGAGCTGCAGTTTCCCAAAAGTCTCGGTCTCGTAGAGCTCGAGTCCCATGCGCGCGGGGCAGGCGCCGGCGGCGACGAGGGAAGCGGCGAGGCGGAAGGTGCGCTCGGTGGTGGCGGCGAAGCGGAACTGGCCGGTATCGGTCGCGATGCCGGTGTAGAGGCCCATCGCGATCACGGGGTCGAGCGGCAGGGCGGCATCCTGCGCGAGGCCGGCGAGGATCTCGGCGGTGGCGGCGCTGGGCGTGTCGATCAGGTTGTGCTCGGCGAACTGCGGGTTGGAGAGGTGGTGGTCGATGTTGCCGAGCGGGCGCGGGAAGGCCTCGGCAAACTTGGCCCCGGCGCGGTTGCGGTCGGCGCAGTCCACGAAGATCGCGGCGCGCTGCTCGGCGAGGGCGGTCTCGAGCGGGATGAATGCGAGCTCGGCCGGCACGAGGAAAGCGAGGCGGCGCGGCACGGGGTCGGGGTTGCAGCAGACGGCGTCCACCCCGCGGGCGCGGAGGAGGCGGGCGAGGGCGACCTGCGAGCCGATGCAATCCCCGTCGGGCCGGGCGTGCCCGCACACGACGATCCGGCGCCCGGCGCAGGCGGCGAGCAGACGGGCGAACGTGTCGTGGAGTTGCGGATACAGGAGGCTCAAAGGAGGACGGAAGGAGAATTAACCACGAAAGACACGGAAGACACGAAAAGCGGATGAGGACGGCGGGCCCGGCGGTCCCGACCTACCTGGATTTGGTTTTCGTGTATTTCGTGTGTTTCGTGGTTCTAAAATCAGATTTCCGAGGCGGGCTTTCGCTTCTCCTGCTCGGCGATCTCGTCGAGGATGCCGAGGATGCGGTTGCCGCGGTCGGTGACGGTGTCCACCTCGTAGGTGAGCACCGGCATGTGCTTGAGGACGATGATGTCGCCGAGCTGGAGGCGAAGCTCCTTGGCGTGTTTGCGCAGCCACTTCAGGTGCTGCTCGGTCTGCTCCTCGTCGCCGGTGATGGAGACGAAGACCTTGCCCTGGCGCACGTCGGGCGTGCACTCGACCGCGGTGATGGTGATGGGCGCGGCGTCGTCCTTGTAGCGCCGGCGGAGCAGGTTGCTCAGCTCGCGCTGGATCAGCTCGTTGACGCGGAGGACTCGGGTGGAGGACATGGGTGGACGTTTTTGAACCACTAATAGACACTAATCTTCACTAATCCCAAACCGGCCATGCGAACGGCGAGGTTCGGAATTAGTGACCATTAGTGAAGATCAGTGGTTAAATCCTCAGAGCGACGCGCGCACTTTCTGGATTTCGTAAACCTCGATGACGTCGCCGATCTCGTAGCCGTTGAAGTCGCCGAGCTTGATGCCGCACTCGAGGCCGGCGCGGACTTCGTTGGCGTCGTCCTTGAAGCGCTTGAGGGTGTCGATCTTGCCCTCGGTGACGATCTCCTTCTTGCGGCGGAGGCGGGCGTTGCCGTTGCGGGTGATCTTGCCTTCGGTGACGAGACAGCCGGCGACGAAGCCCTTGGCCAGCGGGAAGGTGGCGCGGACCTCGGCGGCGCCGAGCTTGACCTCCTTGAGGTCGGGCTCGAGCAGGTCGGCCATCATCTCTTTCACGCGGTCGGCGAGTTCGTAGATGATGCCGAAGGTCTCGATGCGCACGCCGTGGTGCTTGGCGAGCGGGGTGACGCCGTTCTCGAGCTTGGTGTTGAAGCCAAGGATGACGGCGCCGCCGGTGCCGGCCATGAGCACGTCGTTCTTGGTGACGAGGCCGACATCGGTGGAGACGATCTCGAGCTGGACCTTGTTGGTCTTGATGCCCTCGAGCACGTGGCGCACGGCCTCGGTGGAGCCATAGACGTCGGTCTTGATGATGACCTTGAGGACCTTGGCCTGACCGGCGGCGATGTCGGCGAAGAGCTGGTCCACGGAGACGTTCTTGGGCGCGGCGGCGTTGGCGGCGTTCTCCTTGCGGAGGCGCTGCTGCTCCTCGTCGGCGAGGTTCTCGGCCTCGCGGGCGTTTTTCACGACCTTGAACTGGGCGCCGCTGTCGGGCGCGCCGGACCAGCCGATCACGCGGACGGGCATTGAGGGCGGGGCCTCCTTGAGGTTGGCGCCCTTGTCGTCGAACATCGCGCGGACCTTGCACCAGTGGGCGCCGCACACGAGGGCGTCGCCGACCTTGAGGGTGCCGCGCTGGACGAGAAGGGTGGCGAGCGGGCCGCGGCCCACGTCCACCTGCGACTCGATGACGATGCCGGAGGCCTCGGCCTTGGGGTTGGCCTTCAGCTCAAGCACGTCGGCCTGGAGGAGGATCATGTCGAGCAGGTCGGAGAGGCCGGTGCCCTTGATCGCGGAGACGGGCACGGTGACGGTCTCGCCGCCCCAGTCCTCGGGCGCGATGTTGCGCTCCTGCATCTGCTGCTTCACGCGGTCGAGGTTGGCGCCCTTCACGTCCATCTTGTTGACCGCGACCATGGTGGTGACGGCGGCGGACTGGGCGTGCTTGAGGGCCTCGTCGGTCTGCGGCATGAAGCCGTCGTCGGCGGCGACCACGAGGATGGCGACGTCGGTGACGGAGGCGCCGCGGGCGCGCATCTTGTTGAAGGCGGCGTGACCGGGCGTATCCAGGAAGGTGATACGGCGGCCCTGGTGCTCGACCTGGTAGGCGCCGATGTGCTGGGTGATGCCGCCGGCCTCGCCGCCGGCGACGTTGGCCTTGCGGATGGCATCGAGCAGCGAGGTCTTGCCGTGGTCAACGTGACCGAGGATGCAGACCACGGGGGGACGGGGGGCGAGGTTCTTGACCTCGTCCTCGGCCTCCTGCTTGGCCTTGGCGGCCTCCTTTTCCTTCTTGGAAACCTGGGGCTGCTGGGCCTCGCCGCGGTGTTTGATCTCGAGGAGGAAGCCGTGTTTCTCGGCGACCTTGGCGGCGACCTGCTCGTCGATCGTCTGGTTGATCGAGGCGAAGATGCCGGCCTCCATCAGCTCGGAGATGAGCTTGAAGGGCTTCATGCCGAGGGTCGTGGCGAAATCGCGCACGATGATCGGCGGCTTGAGGTGGATGATCTTGATGCCGCCCTCCTCGGTGATGGTGGCGTTGGAGGTGGGCGCGGGCGCGGCGGGCACGAAGGCCGGGCGCGGGGTGGTGGCGCCGCCGGGGACGGCGGGCAAGGCGCGGGGCGCG
>JAUWBD010000154.1 GCA_030605125.1 Verrucomicrobiota bacterium
CCCATGCAACTGATCGATTCGCACACCCACCTCGAGAGCTTCGACAAGCGCGGCGAGACCGACGCCGTGCTCGCCCGCGCGCGCGAGGCGGGCGTCACGCGCCTCGTCACCATCGGCACCTCCACCGAGGACTGGGCCCGCTACCGCGGCCTGGCGACGCGTCACGCGGGCGTGGTTTTCCACACCGTCGGCCTGCATCCCTGCTCCGTCGATGACCGCTGGAGCGAGGAGCTCGCGCAGCTCGAGGCCTTCTGGCACGGCGAGGGCGCGCGCCCCGTCGCGCTCGGCGAGTGCGGCCTGGATCGCTTCCATCTGCCCAAGGACGACCCCGCGCGCGCCGAGAAGATCTTCGCCTGGCAACGCGCGGCCTTCGCGGCGCAGCTCGTGGTCGCGGAGCGGCTCGGCTGCCCGGTCGTGGTCCACTCCCGCGGCGCCTTCCGCGAGTGCGTGGAGATGATCGACGCGAGCGGCGTGGCTTGGGAGCGCGTGGTGTTTCACTGTTTCACCGAGGGCCCCGCCGAGATGGCGGAGCTCGTGCGGCGCGGCGGGCGCGGCTCCTTCACCGGCATCCTCACCTACAAAAACGCCGACGCGCTCCGCGCCGCCCTCGTCGCGCAGGGCCTCGACCGCCTGATGCTCGAGACCGACGCGCCCTACCTCACGCCCGCGCCCCATCGCGGCAAGGCCAACGAGCCCGCCTACCTGCGCTTCACCGCCGAGGCCGCCGCCGCGGCCCTGGGCGTGTCGGCGGAGGAAATCGCCGAGCGCACCACGGCCAACGCGCTCGCCTTCTTCGGCCTCGGCTGAAGCGTCGCCTCGGCCGGGATTTTTCCGGAGCAGCAACTCCGGTCCCTGTCGCCGAAAAGCCGGCTTGTCTTCGCGCGGCCGCGGCGAAGACGGTCGGGCACCATGCCGATCTACGAGTATTACTGCGCCCACAACCACACGGTTTACCAGTTCTACGCGAAATCGCTCGCGCAGGGTAAGCTGACGCCGAAGTGCCCCGACAATCCGCGCTGGCCGCTCAAGCGGATCGTCTCCCAGTTCGCCTTCACCGGCCGCGCCCAGGAGCCCAAGGCCGACGCCGATCAAGCCGCCGGCGGCGATCCGGCGGAGGACGCGCGCATGGAGGCGGCGATGGCCGAGATGGAAAAGGAGTTCGACTCGGTGGATGAAAACGACCCGCGCGCCATGGCGCGCATGATGCGGCGCATGTCCGAGCTCACCGGCGAGAAGATCGACGGCGAGATGGAGGAGGTGGTGCGCAAGCTGGAGGAGGGCGTCGATCCCGAGGCGCTCGAGGACCGGCTCGGTGGCGCCGAGGGCGAGGGCGGCGGCGAGGACGATCCCTACGGCATGGGCGGCGGACCGGGCGGCGCGCCGAAGACCGAGCAGGAGAAAAAGGAGGCGCGCATGCGCTGGAAACTCCGCCGCGCCACCACCGCCCCGCGCCGCGACCCGAAGCTCTACGACTACGCGTCGGAGTAGGGCCCGCCGAGGCTCGGTTTTCTTTTTCGTGCTTTTTCGCGGGTTTCGCGGGCGCTACCTCTTTAGTCCATGCCCTCGCCCGATCTCCTCGTCCGCATCGAAGCCGCCAAGCGCGCCGTGCTCGCGCAGGCCGATTTCCTGCACCGGGAGTTCGGCCGCGCGCGCAGCGCGTGGAAAAGCGACGGCACGCGCGTTACCGCCGCCGACATCGCGATCTCCGAGGCGATCTTTCGCGAGCTCGGCGCGCATTTTCCCGACGACGAACTGCTCAGCGAGGAGCTGGGCGACGGCACGGCGGCGATCACGCTGAAGGCGCGCTTCGCGTGGGTGCTCGATCCGATCGATGGCACCAACAACTACGCCCTCGGCATCCCGCACTGCGCGATCTCGCTCGCGCTGCTCGAGGACGGCGTGCCGGTTTACGGCGTCATCTACGAGCTCGCGCGCCGCGTGCTCCTGCACGGCGGGCCGGGCCTGGGCGCCTGGGAGGGCGAAAAGCCCGTGCGCGTGAAAACCGGCGAGAAGCCCGACCAGCGCCTGCTCGGCTTTCATAGCCCGATGGACAAGCGCTTCGCGCCGCACGCGGCGAGGCTCGTGGAGCGTTTCAAGATCCGCGCGCTCGGCAGCAGCACGCTGCACCTCGCTTACGTCGGCGCGGGCCTGCTCGACGGCGCGGTGGACCACAACGTGAAGGTGTGGGACATCGCCGCGGCCGTGCCCTTTTGCCAGGGCGCGGGCGCCGAGGTGCGCTACCTGCGCGAGCCGGTGTTTCCGCTGCGCGTCTTCGACCTCCACATGCCGCGCGTGCCCTTCTGCGCCGGCGCGCCGGCCGTCTGCGAGGAGCTGGCGGGGCTGCTGCGCGACTGAGCGGACCTTGCGGCGCCGCCCGGCGCCCCCGCGCACTCAGCGCGCGGCGCGTTCAAGATTTAACCACTCGCACTCGGTGCGCGTGAGCGAGACGCGCAGGCACTCAAGCGAGCTGTCGGTCTCGGCGATCGTGCGCGGGCCGATCAACGCGAAGCTCGGGAAGGGCTGCGCGAGCACGTAGGCCGCGGCGATGGCGGGCGGCGACACGCCTTTTTCCTGGGCGAGGGTCATCAGCCGCGCGCGGCGTTCCCAGTTGTCGTCGGCATACCAGCAACGCGCGAGCTCCTTGTCCTCGAGGCGATCCGGCGCGGCGCGTTCGGTGAAGAAGCCGCGCGCCTGGCTCGACCAGGCGAGCAGCGCCACCTCCTCGGGCCCGCCGGCGCGCGCGGCCAGCCAGGCGCGCGATTCGGGGTCGGAGGCGCTCAGGCAGCCGCCCCACGGCGCCTCGACCATGCGGGCGAGGGAGAACTGGTTGGAGAGCACGCCAAAGCCCGGGATGCCCTTGGCCTTCGCGTAGGCGTTGGCCTCGGCGAGACGGGCGATCGACCAGTTGGAGCCGCCGAAGACGCCGCGGATGCGCCCGGCGCGGGCCTCGCCGGCAAGCGCGTCCACCAGTTCGCCCGCGGGGATGGCGGGGTTGTCGCGGTGCAGGCAATACAGGTCGCAGTGGTCGGTTTGCAGACGCTCAAGCGATTCGTGGAGCTGCCGCACAACGCCTTCGGGCGTGCAAAAAGGCGTGTGGCCGCCCTTGGCGAGCACGACCACCTGGTCGCGCAGGCCGCGGGCGCGAATCCAGGCGCCGAGCAGGCGCTCCATGCGGCCGTTGCCGTAGATGTAGGCGGTGTCAAAGGCGTTGCCGCCGCGCTCGTAGTAGTCGTCCCAGACGGCCGCGCCGTGCCCGAAGGAGAGCTGGTTGTCGCAGCCCATGAAGAGCCGCGCGACGGGTTTCGCGAGGCCCTTGATCCGGCCGGCGGGAATGGTCTCGCCGGCGCGGGCCGGGCGGCGGACGAGCGGGCGCCGAGCGAGGGTGAGCGGGCCGGCGGCGGAGGGTTTCTCCGTGGCATATTCGAGGCCGATGGCGCGGCGCCAACGATCGAGCGCGGCGAGGTTGCCCAGCGTGTCGTCGGGCGACATGGCGGGCACGGCCCGCGCGCCGGAGCGAAGGGCGTCGGCGAAGGCGTCGGCCTCGAGCGAGTAAACGTTGGGCGCGTCGGCCTCGAAAATCTCTGGCTGGGCGGCGCCGCGGCGGTGCAGGCGGATTTGTTGGCCGCCGCCGCTCTTCATCAAGACCCAGGGATGCGGCACCTCGATCCAGCCCTCGGTGCCGAACACACGTGCGCTGCTGTCGATCGTGGCGCCGATCGAGGTGGAGAGCTGCGCGACGATGCCGCTCGCGAAGCGCAGGCTCGCGACCGCGCAGACATCCACGCCGCTCTCCGGGTGGAGCTGGCCGGCGCCGTTGACCTCGACCGGCTCGGCGAAGGGCGCGTCGCTCGCGGCGCCGGCGACAAGGCGCGCGAAGGACATGGGGTAGCAGCCGACGTCCAGGATGGCGCCGCCGCCGAGGGCGTTTTTCCAGAGGCGCGACTCGGGGTTGTAGTCGCTGCGGAAACCGAAGCCGGCGGTGATCATCTTCACCTCGCCGATCGCGCCGCCGCGCACGAGCTCGACCACCTTGGCGGTCTGCGGGTGGCAGCGATACATGAAGGCCTCCATGAACAACACGCCGGCGCGGCGCGCGGCCTGGATCATCACCATCGCCTCGCCGTGGTTGATCCCGGCGGGTTTCTCGCAGAGCACGTGTTTGCCGGCCTCGGCGGCCTGGACCGCCCACTCGATGTGCTCGGGGTGCGGCGTGGCGATATACACCGCCTCGACCTCGGCGTCGGCGAGCAGCGCGTCGTAGCTGGCGTGGGCGTGTTCGCCCGGGATGCCGTGTTCGGCGGCGAAGCGAGCGGCGCTCTCGGCGGAGCGGCTGCCGACGGCGACGAGCCGACCGGTGCGGGAGGCGGCGACGCCGCGGGCGAAGGTGCCGGCGATGCGGCCGGTGGAGAGGATGCCCCAGCGCAGGGGCGAGGCGGGCGAGGACATGGGGAGGCCGCGATGCCACCCGAAACGGCGCGCGTTGCCAAGCGCGGCGCGAATCGATCAGGCTTTCCCCCATGCCGCTCACCAAGGCCGAGATCCACCGCCTGCGCGATTTGCGCGAGAAAAAGCACCGCGAGGCCGCGGGGCTCTTCGTGGTCGAGGGGCCGAAGGTGGTCGGCGAACTGCTCGCGGCGGGCGCGGAGCTGGCCGAGCTCTACGCGACGGCGGAGTGGGCGGCCGCGCCGATCGACGACCCCCGGCTGCGCGTGGTGAGCGAGGCCGAGATGGCGCGTATCAGCCATTTCCCTACACCATCCTGCGTGCTCGCGGCGGGCCGGCTGCGGCGGGCGGCGCTCGCGCCGGGCGAGATCGCGAAGGGACTCACGCTGGCGCTCGACGGCATCCAGGACCCGGGAAACGTGGGCACGCTGCTGCGGCTGGCGGACTGGTTTGGCTTCGCCCGCGTGCTGCTCTCGCCGGACTCGGCGGACTTGTTTTCGCAAAAGGTGATCAACGCCTCGATGGGCTCCTTCGCGCGCGTGCGCGTGGCGACGCTCGAGCTGGCCCCGGCGCTGGCCGAGGCGGCGCGTGGCGGCGCGCCGGTGCTCGGCTGCGATCTGGAGGGCGAGTCGGTGTATGCCCTCGAGCCGCGAGGCGACGCCGTGGTGGTGGTGGGCAGCGAGGGGCGCGGCCCTTCGGCGGCGGTGCGCGAGGCGGTGACTCGCTGGATCACGATCCCGCGGGTGGGCGGGGCGGAGTCGCTCAACGCCGCGGTCGCCGCGGGCATCGTGTGCGCGGCGCTGCGGCGGGGGTGAGGGTGCCGCCACGAGGTGGCGGCACGAGGGCGTTCAGCGCACGGGGCGCAGCTGGATGCTGTCCACCAGGCGGTCGTGGCTGAGGATGTCGGTCACGACGATGAGCTTGTCGCCGATGCGCACGCGGCCGGCGCGCACGAGCACGCTGATGGCCTTCTCGATCGTGTCGTTGGGATCGGATTCGAGCGGCATCATGTAGGGCTCGACCGAGCGCAGGATGCGCATCTGGCGCAGGGTCTCGATCGAGTTGGTCATGGCGAAGATCGGCGCGCTGACCGGGCGCATGGCCGCGATGCCTTCGGCCATGTAGCCGCGGCGGGTGAAGGTGAGCAGCGCGGTGCCGGGCATCTCGTTGGCGAGATGGACGGCGGCGGCGAGCAGGCGGTGTTTGTCGCCTCGCAGGTGGGCGGGGTCGGGCAGGGACGTGAGGTCCTCGGACTCCACGCGGCGCGCGACTTTCTCCAGGATGCCGACACACTCGATCGGGTAGCGGCCCACGGTGGTCTCGCCCGAGAGCATCACGCAGTCGGCGCGCTCGTGCACGGCGTTGGCCACGTCGGTGATCTCGGCGCGGGTGGGCATGGGCTGGGTGATCATCGACTCCAGCATGTGGGTCGCGATGATCACGGACTTGCCGTAGTCGAGGCAGCACTGCACGGCGCGGCGCTGGATGGAGGGCAGTTCCTCGAAGGGGCACTCGATGCCGAGATCGCCGCGGGCGACCATGAGCGAGTCGGTGGCGCGCACGATCTCGTCGAGGTTGGTGATGGCGGATTGGTCCTCGATCTTGGCGATGATGCGCGCGGGCGACTTCTGTTGGCGCAAAAACTCGCGCAGCGTCTCGATGTCGGCCGCCTCGCGCACGAAGGAGAGGGCGATGAAGTCCACGCCCTCGTCGATCGCGACGAGCGTGTCGGCGCGGTCCTTCTCGGTGAAGGAGGGCAGGTTCACCTTCACGCCGGGGAGGTTGATGTGGCGGCGCGACTTGAGCTCGCCCTGGGTGAGCACGCGGCAGCGGATGCGGGCGTCCTTCTTTTCGAGGACCTCGAGGCGGATGAGGCCGTTGTCCACCAGCACGGTGTCACCGATTTTGATGTCGTTGACGAGGTCGCGGTAGTTCACGTCCACGCTGCGGATTTCCTCGGAGGACTCCTGGCTGGTGCCGCCGGGGCGCACGGTGAAGTCGAAGGTCTGGCCGGGCTCGAGGCGGATGGGCTGGGCGACGTCGCCGGTGCGGATCTCGGGGCCCTTGATGTCCATCATGATCGCGATCTCGCGGCCCACGCGGGCGGAGACGGCGCGGATGCGGCGGATGACGGCGCGGCACCAGTCGTGGGTGGCGTGCGCCATGTTGAGGCGGGCGATGTCGGCGCCGCCGACGATGAGCTTTTCCAGCATCTCCTCGGACTCGGTGGCGGGCCCAAGCGTGAAAATGATCTTGGTGCGACGGAACTCTGCGAACGTGTGCGGCGTGGTGGACATGGTCACAGCCAACCAAAGAGAGCGCGGGAGCCGCATGCCAGCGCGGACTAAGATCGTTTTTTGGCAAAATACCCGAAGCTCACGCTCGTTTCTGCGCGGTATCGCGCAACTTCTACCACTCCCAGGCCGCCGTGCCGCCGCCGGGGGCGACGACCTCGAAGGCGCAGGCCGTGCCGAGGCGGGCGCGCAGCGGGGCAAAGCTCTGCTCGACCGCGGCCAGCGAGTTGCAGTCGCGGCTCAGGTGGGTGAGAAACACGCGTCGCCAGCCGGCGTGGGCGGTGGCTTCGAGGAGTTCGCAGGCGGCGGAGTTGGAGAGGTGGCCATGGCGGCCGGAGATGCGCTGCTTGGTGCTCCAGGGGCGGCGGTGGTCGGCCTCGAGCAGCTTCGGGCAATGGTTGCTCTCCACCACGACGACGTCGGATTCGCGCAGGTGCCGGTGCACGTGGCCCGGCGCGTGGCCGAGGTCGGTGAGCCAGGCGAGGGAGCGGCGCGGCGCGAACAGGTCGTCGGCGTGGCCGTGCGCGAAGCGGAAGCCCACCGGCTCCTGCGCGTCGTGCGGCACGGAGAAGCTCGTCACCTCGAGGTCGCGAAAGCGGAAGGTCGTGCCGGTCTCGAAGATGCGCCAGGTGGCCTCGCGCCCGGCCTTGGCCTGCACGGCGCGGGCGGTGGAGGCGTTGGCGTAGATCTCGGCGCGCGGGTGTTTTTTAAACCCGTCCACGCCCGCGGCGTGGTCGCCGTGTTCGTGGGTGAGGAAGACGGCGTCGATCTCCTCCATGCGGGTGCCGGCGGCGCGCAGCAACTCGTTGAGCTTGCGCCAGGAAAAGCCGGCGTCGATCAGCACGCGCGCGCCCTCGGTCTGGAGGAGGGCGCAGTTGCCGGCGCTGCCGCTGCCGAGGATTTGGAGACGCATCGCCATGTGCGGCGGCAGGCCTAGTCCGCGCCCGGAGCCGCGCCAGCCAAAAACGGACCGCTCGTTGACCATCGGGCGATTTTCGGCTGTCTTGGCCGGTTCTTCATGGCCAAGTCCGCTTCCACTTCTCGCGCCGCGTCTCGCAAACGCCCGTCCGTCCGCGCCCTGCGCGGCACGGTCTTCGTGACGCGCCAGGTGCACTTCAACGCCGCGCACCGCCTCCACAATCCTACGAAGAGCGCCGCTTGGAACGTCGAAAAATTCGGCCTCTGCAACAACCCGCGCTGGCACGGCCACAACTACGTCCTCGAGGTCACCGTGGCCGGCGAACCCGATCCCGAGACCGGCTATCTGCTCGACCTCGGCGGGTTGAAAGGCCTGCTGGAAGAGCGCATCGTGCGCGTCTGCGACCACCGCAACCTCAACGAGGAAGTCCCCTTCCTGCGCGACGTCATCCCCTCGACCGAAAACCTCGTCATCGCCTTCTGGCACGAGCTCGAGCCGCACATCAAAAACGGTCGCCTGCACTCCGTGAAACTCTACGAGACGCCGCGCAACTTCGCCGAGTATCGCGGTCCCGCCGCCGCCGCCTGATCCCTTTTCCGAAGATGTCCGCGAAGAAGAAAAAGCCCGCCGCCCGCCAGGCGCCCGCGCCCGCCGCGAAGAAGGCCAAGACCATGTATCTGCACCGCGTGGCCGGCGGCCCGGCCCCGCGCCTCGCCCGCGCTTACGACGCGAAATTCGCGGTCACGCCCGCCTATCGCGACACCCTGCCCGACATGATGGAGGCGGTGGACGCGATCCCGGGCGCGCCGGTGGCGATCCAGCAGGTCGGTGTATCCGGCTTTAAACTACCGCTCAAATACCGCGCCCGCTCCGGCCGCGCCACGCACACGCTCGAGACCTCCGTGACCGGCACCGTCTCGCTCGATGCCAGCCTCAAGGGCATCAACATGAGCCGCATCGTGCGGTCCTTCTACGACCACGCCGACGAGCCGGTGACGCCGGGTTTCGTCGCCAAGATCCTCCACACCTACCGGCGCGATGTCGGCGCGCTCTCGGCCCGCCTGCGCCTCGACTTCTCCTACCCGCTCAAGCAGCGCGCCCTGCGCAGCGGCCTCGAGGGCTGGCAATACTACCGCGCCGCCTTCCTCGGCCGCATCGACGAGCGCGGCCGCGTGCGCCGCTTCATCGAGCTCGATTTCGTGTATTCCTCCGCCTGCCCATGCAGCGCCGAGCTGGCGGAGCACGCCCGCGACGTGCGCGGCGTGTATGCCATCGCCCACAACCAGCGCTCCAAGGCGCGCGTGCTCGTGGAGCTGGCGCCGACGGCCGAGCTGCACCTCGAGGAGCTGCGCGAGCATGTGCTGCGCGCGCTCGTCACCGAGACGCAGGTGATGGTGAAGCGCGAGGACGAGCAGGCCTTCGCCGAGCTGAACGGCGCCTACATCAAGTTTGTCGAGGACGCCGCGCGGCTGGTCTATGCCGAGCTGGCGAAGGCCAAGCGCATCGCCGACTTCCAGGTGGCGTGCTCGCACCTCGAATCGCTCCACTCGCACGACGCGGTGAGCGTGATCTGCAAGGGCGTGCCCGGCGGCTTCACCGCGGATTTCGACGCCTTCCGCGACCTCGTGTGCTGAGGTGTTGAAACCGCTAAAGAACGCTAAAGCCCGCTAAACAGGCACCGGTTGCCGGTAATGTTAGCGGTCTTTAGCGCAATTTAGCGGTTCCTTGTTATCAGTCCCTTCCCATGAAATCCGCGGCTAAAAACAAAAAGGCTCCGCTCATTCTCATTACCGGCGCGAGCCAAGGCCTCGGCGAGGCGCTGGCCCTCGCCTACGCCCGCCATTTCCGCGGCGCGCGGCTCGCCCTCGTGGCGCGGCAGGCCGACAAGCTCGAGGCGGTCGCGGAGCGCTGCGCCGCGCTCGGCGCCGATTCGCACGGCTTCGTCTGCGACGTGACCGACGAGTCCGCGGTCGGCCGCCTGCCCGCCGCGGTCGCGAAACGCTGGCGCGGCGCCGCGCCCGACATCGTGGTCAACAACGCCGGCCGCTTCGTCGCCGCGCGCTTCGCCGACACCACGCCCGAACTGCTCGACGAGATGCTCGGCGCCAACCTCCGCTCGGCCTTCCTCGTCACGCGCGCCTTCCTGCCCGCGCTCCAGGCGCGCGGCTCGGGCGATTTCGTGTTTATCAGCTCCATCTGCGGCAAGATCGGCCTCGACGGCTGCGCGGCCTACACCGCGGCCAAGCACGGCCTCACCGGCCTCGCCGCCGCGCTCCGCACCGAGACCAAGGGCACCGGGCTGCGCGTGCTCGCGATCCATCCCGGCGCGATCGACACGCCCATCTGGAAAGACGCCCCCGTCTCGCGCGAGCGCCTGATGAGCGCCGCCGGCGTGGCCGAGGCCGTCGTGGCCCTCACCGCGCTGCCCGGCGACACCGTGGCGGAAGATATCCTGCTGCGCCCGGGCCCCGGCGACTTCTGAGCGGGCTTTGGGTAGGGAAGCCAGCCCTACCTCAATAGATTGTTGACATCGCAACAATCGAGGTCATCCCGAAGCCCATGGAGAACGACCTTGGCCATGAGCTGACGCGGGCGGTGCTGACGACGGCGGACACGTTTTTGCGCGAGGGGCAGCGGCTCTTTCGCCGGCACGGGCTCACCGCGGCGCAATACAACGTGCTAAGCCTGCTCGCCACCGGGCCGGCGGACGGCATGAGCCAGCGCGAGCTGGGCGACCTGCTCGTGGTGGACCGTTCCAACGTGACCGGCCTCGTGGACCGGATGGAGAAGGCGGGCTGGGTGCGGCGCGCGGACGATCCGCAGGATCGCCGCGTGTATCGCGTGCAGCTCACGGCGGCCGGCCGGCGCTTGTGGTCGGAGGTGGCTCCGCTCTACGCCCAGGTGGTGGCGCAGGTGACGGCGGCGCTGAGCGAATCGCAGGCGCGCGCGACCCTGAAGGTGCTGCACAAGCTCCAGGAGGGCGCGGTCGCCTGGGAGTTGCCGGAGTAACACGACGCCCTTCGCGCGCCCGTCATGAAACCGGAGCTTCGTCACGACCTGGATCAACTGCGGCGCCGGATAGAATTTATCGAGGGCGACCTCGCCGAGGCGCGGCGGCGGCTGGGGCGCCTGGAGGCGCTGGCGCTGGACGACGAGGCGGAGGTCGCGGAAGCGGCGCCCGCGCAGCCGGTGGAGGCGAGGCCGGTCGCGCCGCCGCCGCTGCCGCAGCGACCGGTGGAAGCCCCGGTCGCGCCGAAAGAGGCGGCGCCTCCGCGCGTGGTTCGGGAGCAGGAACCGAGGGCCGCGTCGGAGCCGCCGGAATGGCGGGCCTGGCTGCGGCGCCTGCAGCTTTGGCCGCCGGAGGAGGCGGGGGAGAGCAACGAGGCGCGGCTCGGCGCCTGGTGGGCGACGCGGATCGGCACGCTGCTGGCGGTGATCGGCGTGGTGTTTTTCGGCGTGTATGTTTCCTTGAATACACCGCCGTGGGTGAAGTTCGTCGAGCTGTGCGCGGTCTGCGCGGGCGTGACGTTCGCCGGCCTGTGGCTGGAGAAACGCATGCCGCGCTTTGGCTCGGTGGTCTTCGCGGGCGGTCTGGCGCTGGTGTATTTCTGCGCCTTCGCGGGCTACGCGCTGCCGGCGGTGCGGGTGCTCACGAGTCCGCTCGCGGCCGCCTTCTGGCAGGTGGCGGCGGTGCTGCTGGTCGCGGGCGCGGCGGTGGCCCGGCGGTCGTCGCCCGTCGCCACGATGGCGGTGGGGCTCGGCTACGTGACCGCGTTGTTTTCGCGCTCGGGCGGCTTGCACGACTTCGCGTTGGTGATGGCGGCCCTGCTCGCGGTGGCGGCGGTGCTTTTCCATCGGCGGGCGCGCTGGGAGGCGCCCTCGGTCGTGGCGCTGCCGGGCGCCTACGCGGTGTATGCGCTGGTGCTGGAAGGCGGCTGGCTGGGCATCGACACGGGCGCTTGGGCCTGGCTCTACCTCGGCGGCGTGGCGACGCTGTTTCTGCTGCGCGACTGGCGCGGCGCACGGGTGCCGGCGGGCGAGGTGGGCGCGGGCGAGCGTTGGTTCCAAGGCGCGAATTCCTCGCTCGCGGTCGCGATCGGCGCGGCGACAGCGCTCCTCTTGTATCGCGCGGAGCTGGCGACGTTTTATTTCGGGGCGGCCATGTGGCTCGGCCTGGCCTCGGCGCTGCGGCGGCGACAGATCGCGGGCGACGCGATCTCGGCGGTGCTGTTGGCCAAGGCGACCGGCGCGGTGACGCTGGGCGTGATCGAGGTGGCGAACGGGCGCACGACGGCGCTGGCCTTGTTGGTCCAGGCCTGGGTGATGGCGTTTGGCGCGAGGCGGCTGCGGTCTCGGGTGCTTGGCGTGGGCGCGGGGCTGGTGGCGGCGGTGGCGAGCGGCTTTTTCTTCGTGCATGCGGACGGGGTGCTGGCGCTGGCCTCGTGGCGGGCGGCGGGCGCGCTGGCCTTTGTGGTCGGGCTCGCGTGGCTGGCGGCGGAGGGGCGGCGGGCCTTGGGCGAAGGCAACGCGATGGGCGCGGCGATCCTGGAGGCGGCCGGCGCGGTGGTGGCGGCGTGCGCGGCCTTGGTGGCGATCCAAGGGATCGTGCCGGCGGGCTGGGGGCCGGCGCTGGCGGGCGCGGCGGCGGGGTCGCTCGCGGCGGGCACGGTCTGGCGCC
>JAUWBD010000025.1 GCA_030605125.1 Verrucomicrobiota bacterium
GGTCTCGGCGGCGAGGCGGCGCACGGCGGGGCTGGCGTCGTGGGCGGGCGCGGACGCCGGGGCCGGCGTCCCTCCAGCGGGAGCCTTCTTCTCGACGGAAACGGGGTGGGCGGGCGGGGGCGGGGTGGCGGAGGCGTTGCCGGCGGCCTCGGTGTCGAGGGTGGCGACGACCGCGCCGATCTTCACCTCGGCGCCGGCCTCGGCCTTGAGCGTGATCACGCCGGCGGCCTCGGCCACGCCTTCGGAGGTGATCTTGTCGGTCTCCAACTCGAAGAGCGGCTGGTCCTTCTTCACGGTGTCGCCGTTCTTGACGTGCCACTTGGCGAGCACGCCGGAGTTGATGGATTCGCCGAGGGGCGGGATTTTGACTTCGATAAGGGCCATGGGAAAGGGACGAGGAGTCGAGTAGTCGAGAGGTCGAGGAGCTTGGGAGCTGGAGCGGAGGAGTCGGGAGTCAGGGAGCTTCTCGGCTCCTCGACTTCTCGACTCCTCGGCGCTCCCGCGCCATCAGGTGCGGAAGGCGTCCTTCAGGAAGGCGTTGAGCTCGATCTTGTGGACGGCGAGGGCGCCGACGGCGGGGGAGGCGGCGGCCTCGCGGCCGACATAGCGGGCCTTGCGCCCGAAGACCTCCTCGAGCTCGGGGGCGATGTAGGTCCAGGCGCCCATGTTTTGCGGCTCCTCCTGGCACCACACGAGATCCGCCTTGGCGTGGGTCTTGGCGATCGCGGCGAGCTTGTCCTTGTGGAGCGGATACAGCTGCTCGACGCGCACGAGCTCGACGTCGTCGATGCCGTTGGCGACGCGGTAGGAGTGGAGGTCGTAGTAAACCTTGCCGGAGCAGAGGATGAGGCGGCGGGCCTTCTTCGGCGCCTGCGGGTCGTCGATGATCTCCTGGAAGTGGCCGGAGGTGAACTCCTCGGCCTTGGAGACGGCGAGGGGGTTGCGGAGCACGCTCTTGGGCGCCATGACGACGAGCGGCTTGCGCAGCTCGTTCTTCATCTGGCGGCGGAGGAGGTGGAAGTAGTTGGCCGGGGTGGTGGGATAGGCGACCTGGATGTTGTCCTCGGCGCAGAGCTGGAGGAAGCGCTCAAGGCGGGCGGAGGAGTGCTCGGGGCCCTGGCCCTCGTAGCCGTGGGGGAGGAGCATCACGAGGCCGGAGACGCGCTGCCACTTTGACTCGCCGGAGACGAGGAACTGGTCGATCACGACCTGGGCGCCGTTGGCGAAGTCGCCGAACTGGGCCTCCCAGATGCAGAGCATCTGGGGGTAGTCGAGCGAGTAGCCGTAGTCGAAGCCGAGCACGGCGGCCTCGGAGAGGAGGGAGTTGTAAACGCAGAACTTGCCCTGCTGCTCGGAGAGGTTGAGGAGGGGGACGTAGCGTTCGCGCGTCTCGGTGTCGTAGAGGACGGCGTGGCGGTGGCTGAAGGTGCCGCGCTCGCAGTCCTGGCCGGAGAGGCGCACGGGGGTGCCCTCGGCGAGGAGGGTGCCGAAGGCGAGGGCCTCGCCCATGCCCCAGTCGGCGGCGCCGCCGGTGAGGAGCGATGCGCGCTGGTCGAGCAGGCGCTTGATCTTGGGGTTGGCGGTGAAGTTGGAGGGCAGGGTGGTGAGGCCCTTGACGACGGATTGTAGCAGCTCTTTGGATACGCCGGTGGGAATGGGGGCGTGGCTGTAGCCGGCCTGGAAGACGGCGCCGGACTCGCGGAAGGGGTTGCCGGTTTTGCCCGCGGCCGTGCGCTGGAGCTCGGCCTGCTTGGCCTTCTCGAGCGAGGCGTCCATGGCGGCGGAGTATTCCGCCTTGATGGCGTCGGAGTCGGCCTGGGCGAGGCTGCCTTCGGCGACGAGCCGGGCGGTGTAGATCGCGGAGACCTGCGGGTGGGCGGCGACCTTCTTGTAGAGGGTGGGCTGGGTGAAGGCGGGCTCGTCGGCCTCGTTGTGGCCGTGCTTGCGGTAGCAATACATGTCGATCACGACGTCGCGCTGGAACTTGACGCGGAACTCGAGCGCGAGGCGGGCGACGTGGCAGACGGCCTCGGGGTCGTCGCCGTTCACGTGGAAGATCGGGGCCTCGATCATCTTGGCGACGTCGGTGCAGTAGCGGGTGCTGCGGGCGTCGGAGGGGAGGGTGGTGAAGCCGATCTGGTTGTTGATGACGAGGTGGACGGTGCCGCCGGTGCGGTAGCCGGGGAGCTGGGAGAAGTTGAGCGTCTCGGCCACCACGCCCTGGCCGGCGAAGGCGGCGTCGCCGTGTATCAGGAAAGGGCATACACGGCGGCGCTCGACGTCGCCGCGGATGCGCTGGCGGGCGCGGGCCTTGCCCTCGACGACGGGGTTGACGATCTCGAGGTGGGAGGGGTTGGCCGCGAGGCGCACCTCGACGGTCTTGCCGGTGGAGGTGGTGAGGGCGGATTCGTAGCCGAGGTGGTATTTCACGTCGCCGTCGCCGCCGACGCTGTGCGGGATGTAGTTTTCCGAGAACTGCTCGAAGAGGACCTCGAAGGGCTTGCGCAGGATGTTGGTGAGGACGGAGAGGCGGCCGCGGTGGGCCATGCCCATGACGATCTCCTCCACGCCGACCTCGGGCGCGTGCTCGATCATGGCGTCGAAGGCGGCGATCATCGTCTCGCCGCCCTCGAGGGAAAAGCGTTTCTGGCCGACGAACTTGGTGTGGAGAAACTTTTCGAAGAGCTCGGCCTTGTGGAGGCGGCGGAGGATGCGGCGCTTTTGCTGCTTGGTGAAGGAGGGCGTGTTTTCGTTGGCCTCCATGCGGGCCTGGAGCCACTCGCGGGCGTCGTAGTCCTGCACGTGCATGAACTCGACGCCGATGGTGCCGCAGTAGGTGTTTTTGACCGCGCTCTGGATGTCGCGGAGTTTTTTCTGACCACCGCCCTGGAAGTTGGTGAGGGTGAAGCTCTCGTCGAGGTCCTCGGCGCCGAGGCCGAAGTTTTCGAGGGTGAGCTTGGGGTGCGGGGCGGGCTTCTCGCCGAGCGGGTCGAGGTGGGCCTCGAGGTGACCGTGGGAACGGTGGGCGTTGATGTAGCGGATGATCTGCGCCTGCTTGTAGGAGTCGATGACGCGGACCCCGGAGGCGCTGACGGCGGCCGTGGTGGGCGCGGAGCCGGGGGCGGCGATCGTGTTGCCGAGCGTGAAGCCTTGGAAGAAGGCGCGCCAGGTGGGGTCCACCGAGTCGGGGTTGTCGAGCCATTGGGCGTAGGCGGCTTCGATGACGTCGGAGTTCGCGCGAGCGGCGAGGGGGACGGAGTTCATGGAGGGTTGGGCAAGGGAGAAAAGAATCGAAAATCTAGCGGAAGCGCGGAAGGGGCGGAAGGGAGACACTTACGCCATGCGCGTGCGGGCTCAAGGGGCGAAGGGCGGGCGCGTCGGGTTTGAGTTTTGCTAAACGGCTGGCGGCGGGGCGTTAGATTCTTTGAATAGCCTCATGGAAACCGAGATCAAAGCGTCGCTAATCGCGCTCTTGGATGGGATAAAAACAGCTAATGCCAAGGCGGTGGCCGCGGAGATGGCGCGGCTGGAGGATTTCGCGGCGCGGGGGCGGCATACGCTGCATCCGCAACTGCTTCATTTTTTGGATAATAGGAGCTACGCGAAGGCCGCGATGTTTTTGGGTGGCGCCTCGGATATCCCGGTGGGCGTGTGCGGCGGGCGGGCCGGGCGGCCGTCGGGGGAGGGCGCGCGATGAGCCGGCCGGACAAGAGCAAACTGCCGACCGATGGCGGGGCGGGCCTGGGGCAGAATCCGTTCGCGGCGGCGCTGGGCGGACTCGGTGGATTGGTGCCGGCGGCGGCGCCGGGGGCTCCGTCGCCGGCGGTGACGGGCGAGCCGAAGGCGGATGCGAACGCGAAGAACCGTGGCCGCGTGGATGTGCTGCGCACCACGGCGGGGCGCGGCGGCAAGACCGTGACGGTGGCGAAAAACTTCGTCGGCATCGGCGCGCCGGAGAAGGAAGCGCTGTGCAAAAAGATGCGCGCCGCGGCGGGCTGCGGCGGCACGGTGAAGGATGGCGTGATCGAGATCCAGGGCGACCAGCGCGAGGTGGTGGCGCGGGTGCTGCGCGAGGCGGGTTTTCGCCCGGTGATGGCGGGCGGTTGAGGCGACGGGGGCGGGCCACCGATGCGGCCCGTCGAGAGCGAAGCCGAGGCTTCGCTCTCCAAATCGACGCAGGCGTCCGCTGGCTTATAACCAGCCGAGGGCGGCGAGCCAGTGCTCGAGCATTTTGTCCCAGGGCGGCGCGGTGCGCTGGGGGGAGGGAAGGCCGAGGCCGTGCGCGCCGCTCGGGAACACGTGCAATTCGCACGACACACCGGCCTGCCAGCAGGCGGTGGCGTAGGCGGTGGCGTTGCAAACCGGCACGACCGGGTCGTCCGCGGTGTGCCAGACGAAGGCGGGCGGGCAGGCGGCGCGCATCTGCAGATTGGGCGAGAGCAACTCGGCGAGCGCGGGCGCGGGATCGGGGCCGAGGAGGTTGTCGCGGCTGCCGGAGTGGCGAAAGCGCTCCGTCAGGGAGATGACCGGATAGCAGAGGATGGTGGCGTCGGGCCGGGCGGACTCGCGGCTGATGGCGTCGCCGACCGGATCGGCCGCGTCGGCATGGTCAAAGAGCGTGGAGAGCGTGGCGGCGAGGTGGCCGCCGGCGGAGGAGCCGATCACGGCGATGCGCGCGGGATCGCGACCGGCGGCGCGGGCCTCGGCGCGCAGCATGCGGAGGGCGCGGGCGGCATCCTGCAACATCGACGGGTGGCGATAGCCGTGCTGGGCGAGGCGGTAGTCGAGCACGGCGGCGTGGATGCCGTGCGCGGCGAACCAGCGCGCGTAGCCTTCGCCTTCATGCTCGGCGAGCTGCCAGTAGCCGCCGCCGGGGAGCACGAGGATGCTGGCGCCGGAGGCGCGGGCGGGATCGGCCGGGAAGGGCGCGAGGTGGGGCGAGTGTTCGCGGCCGGAGCCGAGGGCGCCGGGAGCGCCGGCGGGCCAGAGGGGAGCGGAGATCATGAGCGGGCGGAGGCAGGGAAGAGGTGGTCGCGCCGCAGGCAAGCGGGGCGCGCGTCGCGGCTCAAGGTTGCACGGCGCGGCGGTGGCGCAGGTGCTCGGTGTGGCGCAGGGTGCGCACTTCGAGCAGGCGCTCGAGCTCCTCCGGATCGGCGAAGCCGTCCGGCAGGCTGAGCACGAAGCCGATGCGAGCGTCGAGATTGCGCGTGTCGCGCTCGGCGCGGGCGATGTGGGTGGCGAGATCGCGGCGGAGCGTGGTGGCAAGATCGCGTTCGAAGGCGGCGAGGAAGGGCTCCACCCCGCCTTGCGGGCCGATGAGGGTGTGGAGGTGACGCTGGAAAAGCGTGAAGGTGTGGCCGGCGCCGAGGTTCTGGAAGTCGATGTTGAAGCCCGGGGCCTCGCCCTCGAGCTGGGGGGCGAGGGCGGGCGAATCGGACGGGGCCGGCACTTCGTGAACGGACGAGATGCGTTTGCTGAGTTCGGTGAAGCGCGAGGCGACGCGGTGGCTGGTGAGGAAGCGCAGAAAATCGAGCGCCAGGTCGGGATGGCGCGAGGTGCGCACCACGCCGAGCATGCCTTCGGGGCCGCCGCCGCCCTCGGCCACGACGCCGAGCACGTTGTGCCCAAACATCGGGTCGTCGCGGTCGGGCAGGGGGATCGGGATGACGCCCGTCTCGAAATCGCCGTCGCGCACGAAGACCGCGTAGTCCCAGGTGCCGGCGACGATGGCGACCGCGTGTTGTTGGAGAAAGGAGAACAGGGCGTCGTCGCGGCGCAGCTGGGTGAAGCCCGGGCTCATCAGCGCGGAGACATCGCGCAGGAGAGCGAGGCTGTCGCGCAACTCAGGGGTGCGGTAGTCGAGCCGGCCTTCCAGGATGAGGCCCGCGAAGTCGGGGAGCGGCACCTGGAGGTTGCGCATCGGGCTGATGGTGGGGGCGAGGCGCTGCGTCTGCGAGGGGAGCAGACGTTGAAAGAAATACTGCGAGTAGGGGCCGCAGCCGGCGACGGGCTCGAGCAGGGTGCCGTGGGCGGCGTTGTAGCGATCCACCTGGTCGCGCAGGGCGCGGAGCTGCGCGTAGGTGGCGGGTGGTTCCTCCGAGCCGGTGACGAGGCGCAGGAGCCGCTTGTTGTAGAAGAGGCGGAGGCTGTTGAGCTGGAGATAGACTCCGGTGAGTTCGCCCGAGTTCGGGTTCAGGTTGCGCACGGCGGCGAGGCCGTCGGTGAAGGTGTCGCGCCAGGGGATGCCGGCGAGGGGGCTGCCCTCGTTGTAGGGGTTGGGCAGGTCGAGGCGCTCGTCGAGCGGAATGAAGTGCCGGCTCAGGATTTCCTCGTCCAGGTGAAGCTGGCCGGTGAGGTCGGGGGCGGTGCCACCGATGAGTTGGGTGCGCACCCAGGCGCTCCAGGAGCGGATCGGCACGGCGATCTGCTCGACGCGCACGCCGGGGTGGAGGCGCTCATATTCGCGGGCGGCCTCCTCGAAGGACTCGCGCATGCCGGCGTGCATCAACCAGTGGCCGATGCGGAGCGTGACACGCTCGTCGTCGTCGCGCGCGGCGGGGCGCAGGAGCACGTGCCAGATAGAGTAGCCGAAAAAGAGGAGGATGATCGCGAAGCCGAGCGCGTTTCGGTGCCGATTGTTTTCCATGGGTGCGGCGGGCTAAGTTCAGCGGGTGGACGCGACCGCGGGGGCGGTGGACTCGGCGGCCTCGAGCTCGGCGATGTAGCGCCGCACGGTGGTGGCGCGGGCGTCGCGGGGACGCTCGCGGAGAAAAGCGCGGTAGTGCGACAGGGCGAGGGCGGCGTCGCCGGTGGTGCGGGCGATGTTGCCGATGGTGAGGTCGGCGTTGGCGTTGTGGTCGGGCTGGCGATAGCCGACGGCGCGCGCGGCGACGAGGTGGGGGAGCGCCTCTTGGTCGAGACCGCGTTGCAGGAGGAGCCTGGCTTGTAGCGCGTGGAGTTCGCGTCGGGCCGAGGGCGTGCCGACGCGTTCGCGGAGGGCGTCGATGCGCGAGCGCACTTCATCCGGCGGGAGCGCATCGTCTCCCGGGCCAGGGAAGGCGGTGAGGAGGGCGAGGTGGACGGCGGCCTGGTCGGCGAGCAGGTGGCCGGCGTGGTCGCGGAGCAGGGCGTCGTAACGTTCGCGGGCTTCTTCCGGCCGGGGCGGGGAGAGGTGGCTTTCGGCGAGGCGGCCGAGAAAAAGCCGCGCCGCGATGGCTTGATCGACGGAGGCGGAGCCGCTGGTGGCGATGCGTTCGAGCAGCGCGCGGGCGGCGAGGACGTTGGCTTGGGTGCGGGGTTGCCGGGCGAGGAGCGAGGCGGCGCGCCCGAGCGCGAGACGGGCGTCGGCGGGGTCCTCGGCGTGGAGCCGGGCAAACTCTTCGGAGGCGCGATTGAATTCGAAGCGGAGGGCGGAGCGCCAGGGCTCGGGGAGGGCGGAAGTGTCGGCGGCATCCTCTGCCCAGGCCAAGGAAGCGAGCAGCGGGACGAGGAGGGACAGCAGGCCGCGGCGCGCTCTGACGGCGCGGAGGGGGTGGTGGGGCATGGAGGCTAACACGCCGCGCCAGCGGGTGGCGTCAATGCCTTGACGATGTGAAAACTATTTCCATCTGCAGGCGCGGCGGCGGATGGGCGGATGCGCGGCAAGAAAAAGGCCGCCCGAGCGGGCGGCCTTGGGAGACTGTGAGTGGAGTTGGCGGGTGCTCAGCGGCGCTTTTTCGGCGCGGGCTTCTTGGCCTTCTTCTTGGGCTTCTCGTCTTCGTCGTCGTCCTCTTCGTCGTCGTCCGAGTCGTCGTCTTCCTCGTCATCGTCCGAGTCCTCGTCGTCGTCGCCCTTCGGCTTTTCGTCGTCGTCTTCCTCGTCTTCGTCCTCGTCCCACTTGAGGGAGGCGTCGTTCTTGATCGCCTCGTCGTCCTCGTCGTCCACGTCGGGCAGGTCGGCGTCGTCGATCTCGGCGTCCTCGTCGTCGGAGGAGGAGCGGTCGCCCTCTTCCTCGTCCTCGTCGAAGCCGGCGGGGGTGAAGTCGAGGATGGCGCAGAGCTCGTCGAAGACGTGCACGGCCTTGCCCTCGATGAAGCTGGCGTTCTGGTCCTCGCGGAGCTCGTCCTCGACCTCGTCCACGGTGAGCTTCGACTCGAACTTGAAGACGTCGTTGAGCAGCTTCACGCGGCAGCGGGTGAGGTGGTCGAGCAGGTCGGCGAAGGGGCCGTTCTCGTCGTCCACGACGTCGGCGAGGAGGAAGAGCTTCTCCTCGGAATCGAAGACGGAGTCCTTGACGCGCTTGAGGCGCACGCGGCCTTTGGCGGCCTCCTTGTCGATGCGGAAGGGGATGAAGGCGGCCTCGAACAGGTCTTGGTCGAAACCGTAGTCGCGAAGGGGCTCGCAGAGCTCGATCAGGTGGGCGGCCTGGCGGGGATCGATGATGCTGAGACCGTCGGTGTCCCAGCGCACGGGGTCGCTGACTTCATCGACCCACCAGTTGTGATCTTCGCCGAGACGGACGATGCACCAGTCGAGGATTGCGGAGGAGTTGGCCATGTTTTGCGGGAGAGAGATAGGGGATTCGGGCGCAGCCATGCGAACGGCGCGGGGCGAGTCAAACCGCGAAAGCGGGGTTTTTTGCGGAGGTGAATCGGGGTGCGAAAAAGGCGGGGAAACGGGCGCGGAGGCTTGGAGCGCGGGAGCGGCTGCCAAGCCGAAAACGCACGGCACGGGCCGGTCGCGCCCGTGGGGGATCGGCCCGGCGCTTGCCTCCGGGGCGCGCGCCGCAGACGCTCGGCGCTTTTATGGGCACTCTCTATCGTGATCTGGTGAAGCCGCTGTTCTTCCGCATGGACCCGGAAGAGGCGCATGAACGCGGCGTCGAGGGGCTGGCGCTGCTCGGGCGCATCGCGCCGTTGCGCGCGCTGCTCGAAGCCTGCACGCGGCTCGACCCCGCGCTCTTCCGCCCGGTGCGCGCCTTCGGGTTGGAGTTTCCCAACGCGATCGGACTCGCGGCGGGTTTTGACAAAAACGCCCGCGCCTGGCCGGCCGCCGCCGCGCTCGGTTTCGGCCACGTGGAGATCGGCACCGTCACCGCGCTCGCCCAGCCGGGCAACCCGAAGCCTCGGCTCTTCCGCTATCCGGAGGAGCGCGCGGTGATCAATCGCATGGGCTTCAACAACGAGGGCAGCGAGGCCGTCGCCGCGCGCCTCGCGAAGCAGCCGGGCCCGGGCCACCGCCGCATCCCGCTCGGTGTGAATCTCGGCAAGTCGAAGGTGACGCCCAACGAGGAGGCGACGCAGGACTACCTGACGAGCTTCGGCCGCCTCGCCGACCACGCGGACTACGTCGTGGTCAACGTCTCCAGCCCCAACACCCCCGGGCTGCGCGCGCTCCAGGACGAGAAGCCCCTGCGCGAGTTGCTCGGCGCTCTCAGCGCCGCCAACCGCGCCCGCGGAGAACCGGGCGCGGAGGGCCGCGGACGCAAGCCGCTGCTCCTCAAAATCGCGCCGGACCTCAACTGGGCCCAGATCGACGCCGCGCTCGGCGTGATCGCCGAGTTCGGCCTCGACGGCATCATCGCCACCAATACGACCCTCGCGCGCCCCGGTTCCTTCGCCGAGGTGGGGCAGGCGGGCGGACTGAGCGGCGCTCCCCTGCGCCGGCGCAGCACCGAGATCGTGCGCTACATCTCGCGCACCACGGGCGGGCGTCTGCCGATCATCGCCGCCGGCGGCGTGGTGGACGAGGCCGCGGCGGGCGAGAAACTCGATGCGGGCGCCACGCTCGTGCAGGTTTACACCGGCATGATCTACGAGGGGCCCTTCTTCGCAGCCCGCCTCGCCCGCGCCTGCGCGGACCGGCAACGCCGGTGATTCGTCGCGGGGAACCACCCGCGGCGCTTCATTTATATATATACGTTGCGCCTCCCCGGGCGGCAGCCTCGGCGCGCTTGGTGGCGGGGGATCGCGTGGGGCAACGCATACGCTTGGGCGCGCGTGATCGCACGCACCTTGCGCAAACAACTAGCGACTTTCCGCCGGTCACCCGCCTTCCCGTCTCCGCGCCCACCGCGGCCTCGAATCGCGAATTGTGTAACGCGGCAAAATTGTTGTCCGACCTCCGCGCGCCGGAGTTCAAAACTATCCGGGCAGCAAAAATCACCGCCACCCAGCCGGGTGCGGTGAAAGGGGGGAACCGGAAAAATCAGGCGACGCAGATCGGGGCTTGGCCGCGGTTGCGCGGCTGAGCAGGAACCTCCTTTGCAACGGCGATGCGGGGCGCTTGCACGCGAGCCGCATCCAATATCTCAGGCGTGTCCGAAGCCGGAACGGCTGGACGGGAAACTGGGACCCCACGGCCACGCCTCGCCGCGGGTTGCGGGGCCGGGATCGAGGCCTCGAGCATCTGACGCGTCGCGAGGCTGTAGCCGATGGCGGTGCGGATAACGTCCGGATGGGTGATCGGGAGATCGCGCTTCTCGGCAAGCATCCGGGCTTCCAAAACGGCGTTGTTGAGCGCGGCCATGGGGGTGTCGGCCGAGACGGCGCAATCAACCAGCAGCGAGGCCGTTTCATCGGATAAACCGGGGATCAAATGGCGGCAGACGCACTCCACATCGGCTCGCGACGGCTTCTTGGGAAGCTCCGCCCACTTCGTGATGCGGCCGCGAAACTGGTTCGTGTTAAAGCCGGTGGTGCGCTCCATCTCGCGCAGCCGCTCCGAGAATTGAGGCGTGACGACCAAGACAATGGGAATCCCGCGGTTCACAAATTCGGTGCGGATGTATTCGAGCCGCTTGATTGAGGCGCGAGCGGAGAGGCCGAAGAGGCAATGGGCCTCGTCAAAGATCAGCATCAGATCGCGCGTCTCCACCGCGGCGCGAATGCCGGCGCGGAGTTCGTTGGCGTCGCCGCGCCGCACTTCGCCGCAGCCGAGCGCCTTGAACAGCTCCTGATAAAACAGGATGTCGGTCGTGGCGGCGGTGAGGTCGATGAGGCGAGCGCAGCCGGCGTTCGTTTCTTGCCAGAGACGCGTCGCGACCGATTTCCCCAGGCGCTCCGTGCCGTGAATCACAGCCAGGCTGCGGTTGCGGTAGGCAAACGACATTGCGTCGTGGACGTAACCGGCGATCCGGGTCGCCGCGTAGCGCTGCGTCGCGGCCTTTTCGCGCCGCTTCAGCACTTCACGGAAAACATCCATGAAGCCGACGAAGTAGTCGGCTTCCCATGCGGCTCCGGGATCGAGGCAGAGTTTCCGCAACTTCTCGGGCAGGAAGTAACAACGCCCGTGGCAGATGTTCAGCAGGTCAACGCAGGTGGCCCGACGGTTCTTGGGTTCGAGCGCGCTTTTTACGCGGGCGATCTCGCCGGCAGCACTCGGCCGCCAACCATCGATAAGCATCTCCAAGTTTTGCCGCAGATCGCTCTCGGCCGGGTGTTCGTGGTGGTCGATCTCGTGGCAGATTTGGTCGTAGGTGGCTCCGCTGTAGGTGATGCCTGCGCCCACTCCTGCTTTGCGCATGGTGGAGGTGCCGAGGCGGTCGGGAACGATAATTTCCAGCATCTCGGCGGCGAAGGCGCAAAGGCCGCCCGGTTGGTGTGAAACCCAATGCAGATACCAAATAAGCCGACGTTTCTCAGGGTCGTTGACCTGGGCGACGGCGGCGGCGACGGACTGGGCCGGGATCGGCGCGACGGGTGTGAATTCGCTAGCGGAAAATGGTTTGGCGAATGTCATTCTTCGTAAGGGTTGATTACCTTGATGCCGGCTTTTTCGAGTGAGCTGAGGGCCGCGACGCGGCCGGCGTCGAGCGAGTCGCCGCGGGTGCGAATACCGATCTTGCCGGCCGCCTTGGTGCCGCGCGCGCGAAGCTTTTGGTCGGCGTTCGCTTCCGCGTTGGCCTCGCCGCGCTGGGCTCCGATCTCGGCGCCAAGTTCCGCGAGCTGGGGCGGCGGCATGAAAAGCCGACGGCGCGAGCGCTGGAACTCCTCTGGGAAATTCTTGCGGAGCCGGCCGAACACCGTGCGGGCGTGCTTGGTCTGAGCCGCGTTTTCTCGCATCGCCTGGGCGAGTTGCTCCGGGTCCGCCTCGTAGGCGTCAACCAAGGTGCAACGGCGGACGGTGAAAGGATTCCGCTGGTTGAGGTCCGTGATGCAGATCGATTCGGGATCTTCCGGGTTGAACCAGGCCAACACGCGCTCGCCGATCTTCGCGGACGTGCGCTCGTCCTTGTAGGTGAACTTCCGTTTGCCGACGCGGATTTCGACGCCGTTGGTTTTGACGGTCGTCTCGACACGGCTGCGCGCGAGCAGGTAACGGAACTCGTCGGGCAGTTGCACCGGAGGCGAGCGCCGGAGTGCTACGAAAGCGGCGGCGGGGGACATGCCCGCGAGCAGCTTCCCCTCCTGGGGCTCCTCGTTGTAGGCGTCGCAGATTTTCTCCAGCTCCGCGACATACTCCGGCATCGAGAGAAAAAACTCTCCGGGGTGTGCGCGGCCGGCCGCCACCGCTTGCATGGCACGCTTGGTCGCCTCTGGGCAATCTCTGCGCTCATCATGGCCGCAATAGCCTCTGAGGTGGTTCATTCGGTCTTGGAGCGCGCCGAGCACACGCTCCACGATTTTGGCGCGAGGGCTATTGGCGTGGATAACGCGGATGCCGATGTGCCCGAGGCCGTATCTAAAATCCTTCCATGGAACGCGCCTATGTTGTGAACCGTCGATCAGCCTCGAACCCCAGATGCCCTTCTCAAAATACAGCGACTCAGGCAGACCATATTCGTCATGAAGGCGGGCGATGCCGCGCATAATCTCAATGCTGTCGTAGTTCTTCTCAGGGATGAGCTGGAAGGTGACGATGTAGCTCGTGCGCGTGTCGATCCAGGGCAGGAACTGCCCGCGCGTGAGGAGAGGCTTTCCCTTTTCGTTCAAGCGAGGGTGTCCGTTTTCGTCGGGCACCCAGAAATAAACATTGAGAGTGCAGTCGTCCGACTGGAATTGAACGCCGGAGGGCATGTTCTCGTAGGTGCGCTCGACGTAGGGTCCGGCGAGGTCCGCCTGCCGGGGGCCGATGACCAAGGCGGCGAGCCGGAGCAGCTCGGGCCCGAGGTCGCGGCGAACGTGCTTGGGAAGGTCCGATTTGCGACTACCGGCGGGGTAGGCGGCCGCGATCTCCTCCGGCATCCACCCCTCGCGGCGCGCATCTCGCCACGCTTGGGCGAGGCCTCCGGCGGTGTGAATGGCGCGGGCGAGCAGCTTCTCCCGAAACTCCGCGGGCAGGGCCGCGCGGCGCGGGCGACCGACTCCGCCGAGTTTGCGACGGTCAACCACGGCGCGGACGCTTCCGCCGCCGGTCTGCCACTTCTTGTGGAGGCGGCGGATTTGCTTCGAGAGCGTGTCGCCCGCCACCGCGAGCAGGGGAACTTTTTGCTCGATCAGGATGCGGAGCTGATTGCGGGCGCGCGAGGGGCTTAGGCCGCCTGCGATGGCCGCATCCAGACAGGAGAAGGCGGAGTCCCAGAAGAGGCAGCGCGCCGCGTGGTCAAACGACCCCTGAGCGGCGAGGTGCGCGGCTTCCCGTAGCATCGGCTCCCAGCACGGAGCGGATGCCTCCGATTCTCCGGCGGCACACTCTTTGCGGGCTCGCACGCCGTCCGGCAGGTAGAGTTCGAGACGAGTCCAATCCTCCGCGCCGCGGTCGCGTTGCTGGGTTCGGCTCAGCAAGGCCTCAAGGTGGCGTTCCGAGGGCCGCGCGCCAAACTCGCGGGCGTAGTCTGCCGCGGCCGCGCTTAAGTAGTCGGCGCGCTGTTCGCGCGGATCGGACATGCGCAGGAGGGTGGGGAGGATGGCGCGCTGAAGGCGGCGGGCTTTCGCCACGATCAAAGGATCGAGTGCCGAGAGGGGGCAATCCGGCTGCCAGTAGGACGGAGGGGCCGTGAGCAAGTGTTCTTCCGACGCGTAGCCGCGCTTTGCGGCCTCATCGCGCAGCGCCAGGCGCAAGCGCTCGGGCAGGGAAGCGACCATCCACGCCGCGGCTTCGTTGCCCCGGACGTTGACCACGGCATCCGGTGCGATCTTTGCCAGTTCCCGGCGGATGTTGGCGCGGTCGCCGCCGAGGGCGGCCGCAATCCGGGCGGCGGTGAACACTCCGGCGACGTCACCTTCGCCGCGACCGCGTTGCAAACCCCCTTGCAAGGCCTTGCAACCGCGTTCGGAGGCCGCGGAGGGTGTCAAGGTGGCACCCTGCCGCTCGGCACTGCTTAAATCGAGATTCTGCGGCGGACGGCGGCTCATCGGTTGGCGTTCCTCAGGTTTTCGACTTGGGACCTCATCGCTTCCATCTCGCGACGGAACTGCTCGCTGGCGGCCTTGATGGCCGCGTCCAACTGACCGAACGCCTGACGGTTCATCCCTTGAACGGCGACGAAGGTGTTGCCCAAGGTGATGATCCCGCCCGTCGCCTCCTTGGTATCGATCGCGCCTTCCGCGGCGATCTTGCTGGCGGCTTCCTGTGCCGCTGCGTCGGCCGCGGTGGTGTCGGAGGGCCCGTTGCGGGAAGCGCTCATGGCGGAGCGCTCGCCACGGAGTTGGCGACCCTCGGCGGCGAGGCGGTCCTGCGTCGCCCAATCACCCTGCTGTGCAGCCTGGAGCGCCTGCTCTTCGATCTCCGCCAGGCGTTTGTTGATCTCGACGCGCCGGCGCTGCTGCTCGCCAAGGTCTTCGCGGCGCTTCGACTGAAGCTCGATTTGTTCGACTGTGGTCGCGGCTTCGCGCCGCTTTTCGAGGGTGCCGATGCGGATCGCAGCCTCTTCCTGGTCGCTCGCCTTTTTCTTCTCGGCGGCGGCGATGCGATCCTCGGCCGCCTTCTTCGCAGCGGTCGCCTTCTCGGTTTCTCCCGCGGCGTTCGCGACGTTCTTCGCGTAGTTGAGGAGGGCGTCCGCCAATTCCTTTTCGAGGCCGGGGATGCTGTCTTCGAGTTGCTGGGCCTCCGCGGCGAAGCGGGCTCGGTTCTCCGCGCTGCCGAAGACGTTGCGCGAAGCCTCCCGGACGAGGGGGAGACGGTCCTTCGCAGTGCGCAGTTCGGTCCTGATCGCATCAGGCGAACGGCGTTCGAGTTCCTCCTGCCGACGCCGGGCGATCTCCTCCAAGCGCGCCAATTCAGGCAACTCGGCCTTGGATTCTTCAAGAGCGCGAGCATCCGTCTCAAGCTTGTCCTGGATGGCTCTTACCTCGGCCGCGTCATTGCGGTCGCGGAAGCTCTTCCGGGTTTCCGCGAGCTTCTCCGCGCGTTGCAGCGGCGTGAGCTTCTCGTCGGCGTTGATTCGGGCGACGGCGACGGCCTCGTCTGCGTTGTTGCGCGCGATTTCCGCTTGGGCGAGCAGGTCGATACGGCGCTTCGCTTCCGTGGCGGCGTCGGCGATCTCGCGGAAGCGCTCCGCCGTCTCATTTCGCCGCTTCTCTGAAATCGCTTTGCGGGCGTCCTCGAGGGCGTCGTTGCTCGCCTTGCTAGATTCCTCCGCCTTCTTCTTCGCGGCCTCGAAGCCCTCGCGGATCTTGCCGATGGCCGGGACGATCACCGCGCCGGCTATGCTGCCGAGCAGAAAGAGCGGATTCGCCTTTAACGCGTTGCCGACCCCGCGGATGACACCGCCGAGGTTTTCCAGCGGACGGATGTTGCCGCGGGCCAGCTCGCCGAGGGCGCGGCTAGCGTTCTGCACACCGCCGACTTGTTGGCCGATGGAGCCGAGAGACTGGCTCGCCCGCTCGCCGTCCTTGGCGGTCGTCTCCACCGCCTTGCCGACGCCTTCGATGGCGCGCGCCGCATCCTCCGCGCCCTTCGTCTCGGCGGCGGTCGTGATCTTGTAGCGCAGCTCTTGGTCGGCGGACATGGCTGCTTACGGCGTGGTGGCAGGGGACGGGGCCGCGTCGGGCGCGGCGGCATCGGCCGCCCATTGGGCCAGGAGCTGCTTTTGCGCGGCTTCGATGTCGGCGAGGATCGCGGCCGCGGTGGTGCCTTGGTGCGCGGCCAGGTGCTCGGCGACGACAGAGGTAAGGACGGTTTGCTGCGCGATGATGCGGCGCAGCATCGCGATGGAGTCCCGGTCGATTTTCGTGATGTCCTGGAGAATCCCCAGAAGCTCTTTGTCGGGCAGTGGCATGGTTAAGCGGATTGGCGGACGTTCTCGGCGGCGGGGCCGCCGACGGTGATTTCGAGCGTGTTGTCGAAGCGGGCGCGGACGGTGATTTGGAGGAGCAGGCGGCCTTCGCGCTGCTCGTTCTCGGCGCGGCGTTGCTCGGCCCAGCGGCGCGGTTCGCAAACGCGAGCCCAGAATACGGTGAGCGCGGAATCGGTGGCCTTGATGCCGAACTCCGCGGCGAGGCGTTTGCGGGCCGCGTCGTAGGTGAGGCGGTCCTCGATCAGCCACTTCGCGAGCGCGTCTTGTTGCTCGCGCGGCATCGCCAGAAGCGCCGGGATTTTGGCGGGCTTGGGCATGGGTTCAGCGGGGTTTGGAGCCGGCGTCTTGGAGGCAGACGACGACGCCGTAAATGGGCGTGTTGCGAATGGGGCCGCTCAGCTCGCCTTCATGCCCGCGGACGACGGCGAGGATTTCGGTCGGCTGCGCGCGAGGGTGGAGCTTCCGCCACTTCGCGACCGCCTTCGTGACCGTGATTGCCTCGACACAGTAGCCCGCCCCTCCGGTGGTGAAGATAAACCAGACCGGGTCTTGGCCCGCCGTCAGGGTAGGCGCGGGCGCGGCGTTTGGAGACAGTGTCGCGGTGGCCGGAGCTTTCATCAGGCGGTTGCGCGGGCGCGGGCGGCGCGGGAGGTTTTCGCCTCGGCGGGGGCGGGTTGGGCGGCGGCCGGCGTGGAGGGAGCGTGCGCCTGCCGCATGGCTTGCACGGCTCGAAAGCGCTCAGCCGCGGCGTCGGCTTCATCGCACCCGTCGAGGTCCTGCGCCTGATAGATCGCAATCGCGAGACTGTAGATCTCCTCGGCGTAGTGTTTGCTTCGCTCCTCCGGGTTAAAGAGCGAGGTGAGGTCGCACTCGACGATTTGATGGACGAGGTAGTCGGCCAACTCCTCCTTCGTCCACTCCACGAAGTCGCGGAGGTCGTTGAAGACGCCAGCCAACTCGACCTTGCTTCCCATCCCGGCGCTCGGGTGCTTGCGCAGCGCCTTGGCGATGGCGAGCATCTCCATGTAATGGTCTTCAGATCGGAGGCCGGATTTTGCTGCGTCCGTGATCGTCTCGGACAGGTAGCCGAGACGCGTGGCGATGTAGTCCACCAAGACTTCTTTTTCCCAACGGTAGTGGCCGGCGAGGCCCATACCGAGGTGCCTGAGGGAGACGAGTTTCTTAACGGGTTTCGGGCTCATTGTGGCAGGGTGATTTTGAGGATGAGGGTTCCGCCCTTCGCGTCTTGGATGCTCTCGACGCTGGCGGCGGCGGCGGTTTCGAGGGTGATGATTTTGATGTCGCCGGAGTCGGTGGTCGTGACGCGGGCGACGGCGGGGACGTTGGCGCGTTGGAAGCGCTGGAAAAAATTGGAGATGGCCGTCTGTCCAAAGCTTAGGCCGAAGTCGGAGCGGAGCCGCGCGGCGGCCTGCGCGTAGGTGATGCCGCGGCCGCGCTCGCCGCCGGTGGTCAACCAAGCAAACAGCGTCTCGCGCACCTCGCGGGGCAGGCGATCAATCGGCGAGCGCACGACCGGCTTGGCGTTGTGGTTGCGGTCGCAGTCGATGCCGGCCGCGCGGAGGTTGCGCTTGCGCCACAGGGAGAGGGCGGTCGCGCTCGTCTTCACATCGAACTGAAGGCGCAGACGGCGCACCGCCTCGTCATAGCCGATGCCGATCCCGTCGCGGCCGCCGCTGGTCAACCAGCCGACGAGCACTTGCTTCTGATGTAGCGGAAGAAGGTCGAGAGGGGAGCGGATGACGCGTTTGCGCATGGTCGGTCTTTTTGGGCGAGAATCAGGTTTGATGAGATTGGGGCGGCGCGCTGGCTTCCGGCCTTGGAGCGCGCCGCCCCGACACCACGTTCAATGTCCCTGCGCTCAGGCGGAGCCGGAAGATGTGAGGGCGGGGGACTGTGGTTCGTCCGCTTCGCCGAGGGCTTCCGTTGGAGATGCCACGTGGGCCTCGCTATTACGGAAGGGGAGAAATTGAAGGAGATCCGGAGCACGCGCCGTGGCTTGGGCGAGCACGCGCTCGCACTCCTTCGCAGCTTGCAGGACGTTGTCCGCCGCCGACGCGGCGTCGGCAGCAAATTCGCTCTCGCTCTCGCGTTGCCCGAAGTAGAGGCCGGTGTATTCGCGGAGGGGGCCGGTGGCGGTCGCGTAGCGTCGGATCGCGAAGCTTGCGCCTCGGCAGGCGTCGGTTTCGAGCGCAACGCGGCGCGCGCTCTCCGCGTTCGAGCTGAAGCGATCGAGCATGCGGCTCACGGTTTCGATCAGGTTGTCCGCGACCTCCTGCAATACGCTGGCGGCCATGGCTCCCGCGGTGGGAATCATCTCGTTTAGCGCCACGGTGGCTTCGCCGAGCTTGAGTTCGAGGCCTTCGATGGCGCGGAGCGCGGCCTTCTCTCTTAGTTGCAGCGTGGCGAGTCGCAGGATCGCCTTCTCGTCGTGGTAATCCGGCTCGCCGATCTTGGCGATTTCCTTGGTGAATCCGTCTCCGCGCGGATGCGTTTCTGGAACTTGTCCAGGAACGTGGTGATTTCTGACTTCGTGGGTGTGCTCATGGCGAAAATGGTGGCGGCTCAGACGTAGGCCGGGGCGCGCTCGCTGGCGGGGATGCGGCGGTGGACGGCGGTCGGATCGACGGCGCACTCGACGCGGTCGCAGCGGAAAAGGTGCGTCGAGCTGCGCGTCTCGACGTCGGGAACAACGACCATCGGGCGGTTGCTCGCGCCGCAGGCGACGCAGGCGCAGCCGTCGAGTTGGGTGGGGGACAGGGCTTTCATCGGTTAGGCGGCTTTGAGGCTGGGGGCGCAGTAGCGCTCCACCGCGGCCGTGGCTTCGGCCTGGGCGGCGAGGATGCGCGTTTCGAGATGGCCGGCGAACACGCGGGCCCAGAGGGCGGCGTTGCGCATGCTCGCGCGCTTGTAGCGCAGGAAGAGGGCGGCGCGCTCCGGCGTTTCCCAAGCCGAGGGCCGGGACTCCCGGTGAAGAATAGCGCTGTGAAGCATGCGGCAGGCGCAGCTCGCGGCACCATGGAGGCCGGTGGCGTCAGGGATGCGGCGGAGGCGGGGGCCGCGCCGGTTGCCGGTGCGCTCGCGCGTCATGGGGAAACGGATGCTGATCGGCGTCATGCCTTGCCCTCCGGATTGTCGGCCTTTGGCCAGAGGGTGACGCCGAGGGCACGCTCGACGGCGGCGCGCCCGCTCTTTCTGCGGCGGCCGGAAGACAGGCTGTAGATGTAGCCCACCGAGAATCCGGTGATTTTGGCCAGGTCTGCGGCTGTCATGCCTCTTGCCGCCAAAACAAGGCGAAGGGGACTGGCGAGGTTTCTGGTCACAAAAAACCAATTTAGGTTTATAGAACCTAGTCAACTCTCAATTTGCCTTTTGGGTGGAGGATCCGCCTTCTCGGCGCGTGAAACAGAAACGCCGCCATTCTCAGCTTCCGCATCGCGAGGTGGAGATATGCCGTCGAATTGCGGCGGCCCGTGCGTTACTGGGGATCGATCAGGCAGAAGCCGCTAGAAAGATCGGAATACCCAAAAGCACTCTATCAAACTACGAACTGTGCGTTGTGCCATTGAAGGCGTCCTTGGCTCTCCGCCTTTGTAGGCACCTCATAATCAGCGAGGAGTGGCTTGCCACCGGAGAGTTTCTTTTGGCGACGCGAGCCGGCCTTAGTCGGGGCGTAGGGCCAGGACAGGGGATGGACCAAATCTACATGCGGCAATGCATGGACCTTATGGGTTCTGCGGAGGCGGAGGCTCTTCGACCAAATGCCTTGTTCAGCGAAGCTTTTGATCGCTCACTCCGTCCCGTTTACGAAAGGCGGATTTTTGAGCTCTATTACGGGATTGGCATACCGAGTTCCGCTTGGAGTGGAACTAATCCGGAGCTTGGGCGAGATATTTTAAACGCTTTAGTTGATAGGTTTATGCTCTTGATCGGGAATGAGGCACTGAGGCGTGGAGTGTCTCCAGAAACAGCCAAGTCTACCTACCTTGGATTCATGCTCCGAATGTCCCTTTTCGGCTTCAATAAGTGTATGGAGGTTCCCGTAACAGCCGGCCAGGTCGGGCTTCCGCTTAAGCTATTTGAAGAAGCAGGCTTGCCGATTCTCGCTTTTGGCCAGGGAGATTGCGTGGCTCCTTCTGACTCTCAGGTTCTCCACGCTTCAGGAAAGTGGTGACATGGGGGGGCAATTTTTCCTGTGACTTCCTGTGCGCGATGTAACGCTCTGGAAGGTAGCTTGCAGGAACATTGCATTGCTGATCAGTGCAGCTCCCTGGTTCCTTGGCGCTAATATTTGGCGAAAAAGCTGACACACGACACACGTCCCGCAGCGGCAAAATTGTTGTCCGACCTGTGCGGGTAGGGGAGCCGGTTCGCCTTCTCAGGTAGCTGCCGGAGCGCGCCTTGCGGGATTTTCTAAGCCCGGACAATAATTTTGCCGCGCCCGGACAACAATTTTGCCGCTGCTTCGGCGCGCGGATCGCGGCTGATTTTCATAAGTCGTTGGTCTTCGGCTTCGCTCGCGCTGATTCCTGATATTTCGCGCTCCCGGACAACTAATATGCCGCTGCTCAATTGTGAGTAAGTTTCCGGCCAACACCGGCTCCCGGGGCCCCTTTTTACTTGCGCGATGTGGGGTAAAATGGGACGAAATGGGGCGTTGTGGAGCACTCCTCTGCACCCATCCATGTCTTCGCTTGGCAAACCGTTCTACACCGGCTCGTTCCGGCACACGTTGGACGACAAGAATCGGCTCACGATTCCGTCGGCGTGGCGGTCTGCGCACGCGGAGGGCGACACCTTCCTCGTCGTCCCGCTTGATGGTTACCTGAGCGTCCTCCCCCCCGCGGAGGCGCAAAAACTCTACGACCGCGTCGCCGCCCAGGCCCTCTCCGACTCCGAGGCGCAGGAGGCCGCCGCCGACTTCTTCTCCAAGACGCTGGCCTTCTCCTTCGACAAGGCCGGCCGCGTGATGCTCACGCCCGAGCTGCTCGCCCACGCCGGCATCGCCAAGGACGCCGTGCTCGTCGGGTCGATGAACAAGTTCAATCTCTACAGTCCCGCCACCTGGGAGCGCGTGCAGGCCGCCACCGCCGCGCAAAAACCCGCCGACCGCCTGCGTCGGATGGGCATCTGAGCCGAGGCCGCACCATGACACCCGCCGCCTCCACGCTCCCATCCACAATCGACCGGAGGCCCGCCGCCCATGCTCGCCGCGCCTCCTGAACCCGCCGCGCCCGCCGTCACCATGTCGCAGCCCGGCCACATCTCCGTCCTCCTCCCCGAGACGCTCGCCCTCCTCGCGCCCCGCGCCGGCGGCCGCTACCTCGACTGCACCTTCGGCGCCGGCGGCCACACGCGCGCCATCCTCGAGGCCGCGCCCGGCTGCCGCGTCGTCGCGCTCGATCGCGATCCCGAGGCCGGCCCCCGCGCCGCCGCGCTCCGCGCCGAGTTCGGCGACCGCTTCGAACTCATCGACCGCGACTTCGGCCAACTCGCCTCGCTCGCTCTCTCCGGCCTCGACGGCGTGCTCTTCGACCTCGGCGTGTCGTCCTTCCAACTCGATGACGCCGCGCGCGGCTTCTCCTTCCGCGCCGACGCGCCCGCCGACATGCGCATGGACCCGCGCCACGGCGTGCCCGCCTCCCGCTGGCTCGAGACCGCCACCGAGGAGATGCTTTTTCGCGCCATCGGCGACTACGGCGAGGAGCGCCACGCCAGCCGCGTCGTCCGCGCCATCCTCGCCGCCCGCGGCACCGGCGCGCTCGCCCGCACCGCCTCGCTCGCCGAACTCGTGGCCAACGCCATCCCGGCGCGTGATCGCTTCGCTTCGAAGATCCATCCGGCCACGCGCGCCTTCCAAGGCATCCGCATCGCGGTCAACGACGAGCTCGGCGCCCTCGAGCGCGCGCTGCCCGCCGCCTTCGCCGCGCTCGCGCCCGGCGGCGTGCTCGCCGTCATCTCCTTCCACTCGCTCGAGGACCGCCCGGTGAAGCGCTACTTCAACCACCTCGCCGGCCGCCCTGAGTCCCAGGACGACCACCGCCCCGCCGACCTTCGCGTCGCCGTGGCCGAGCTCCTCACCCGCAAGCCCGTCTCCGCCTCCGAGACCGAGCTCGCCGCCAACCCCCGCAGCCGCTCCGCCCGCCTCCGCGCGGTGAGGAAGCTGTAGTTATTCACCGGTTACACACCACGGTATCCATAGAGGCACGACACGTATCCGCCCCGAACTTACTCACAACTTGTCCCGCCGCCGCCGCGGCATCCACGCCATGAACACCCGCATCCCCCGCGCCTTCGCCACCCAGCTTCTCGTCGCCTCGCTGGTCGTGCTCGGCGCGGGCGGCGGGCTGGGCTTCGCCATCGTGGACCTGCGCCACGACATCTCCGTGTCGGCCAACACCAGCCGCGTGCTCGAGCAGCGCATCGTCGAGACCGAGCGCCGCCTCGCCGAGCTGGGCGGAGCCATCGCCGCCGAGCAGTCGCCCGACGTGCTCGCGCGCCGCAACCAGGCCTTCGCCCTCGGCCTCGTGCCCCCGCCCGAGGCCCGCCTCGTGCGCGTGAACGAGTCCGTCACCACCCGGCTCGCCGCCAAGCGCAACGCCGAGATCTTCGCCGCCGAGAATGGCGGCGAGGCCGTCATCCCCGTCCGCTTCAACCTGGGAGGAGGCGCGCAGCGCTGAGAGCATCGATGACGGCCCGCGGCTTCGCCCACAGCTTTCGTCTCTACCTCGTCGCGGGCATCGTCGTCGTCTGCTTCGGCCTCGTCGCCGAGCGCCTGGTCGAGCTCCACATCCTCGAGCGCGAGCACTACGTCGCGCAGATCCAGGAGACGCGCCGCCGCGTGGTCGTCGAGCCCGCCCGCCGCGGCGACATCCGCGACGCGAGCGGCGACCTGCTCGCCACCACGCAGACCGACATCACCGTCGCCATCGACCCCTGGGCGCTGCCCGAGAAGATCGAGGCGCTGAAGCTCCCCGGCCGCCAGCAACGCTTCGAGGCCGAGCAACGTGAGCGCCGCGCCGAGCTCGCCGCGCTGCTCGAGATGACGCCCGCGCAGCTCGAGGCTTTTTTCACGCCCGCCTGGCGCGACATCCCGATGGAGCAGGACGTGCGCGACGAGGCCCGCGACGGCCGCACGCGCGTGCGTTACGTGAAGATCCGCGAGCACGTCAGCGAGGAGCAGTTCGCCCGCATCAACGCCCTGCGCGTCACCGGCCTCACCTTCGAGCGCCGCCACCGCCGCGTGTATCCGCACCGCTCGCTCGCCGCGCACGTGATCGGTTTCGTGAACAAGGAGGACGTGCCCTCCGGCGGCGTCGAGGCCTTCGCCGATTCCTACCTCAAGGGTATCCCGGGCTGGCGCGAGATCGAGCGCGACGGACGCCGTGTCGAGCGCGCCGAGTTTCGCGAACGCGAGGTGCCGGCCTCCGACGGCTGGAGCGTCGTGCTCTCGATCGACTCCGCCATCCAGCACCTCGTCGAGCAGGAGATGGCCGCGCTCGTCGAGCGCTTCCGCCCCGAGAAGGCCACCATCATCGTGAGCGACGCGCAGACCGGCTTCCTGCTCGCGCTGGCCAACCACCCGACCTTCGACCTCAACCAGTTCGCCACCACGCCGCTCGACCACCAGCGCAACATCGCCGCGGCCGACCTCGTGGAGCCCGGCTCGACCTTCAAGATCGTCGCCACCGCCGGCGCGCTCAACGAGGGCATCGTCACGCCCGCCACGCGCTTCGACTGCAGCCTCGACAGCATCATCTACAACGGGAAACCGCGCCGCTTCATGCGCGACACCCATCCCTACGCGCAGCCGCTCACCGTCGCCGAGATCATCGCCAAGTCCAGCAACGTCGGCACCGCGCAGCTCGGCATGCAGCTCGGCGAGCGCCGCCTCTTCGACTACGCCCGCGCCTTCGGCTTCGGCGAGCGCTCGGGTTACCCGCTCGGCCGCGAGGAGCCCGGCATCCTCGCCGACCCGCGCCAGTGGTCGGGCGTGGACATCACCCGCATCCCCGCCGGCTACTCCGTCGCCTCCACTCCGCTCCAGATCCACTACGCGATGGGCACGATCGCCAGCGGCGGCCATCTGCACCGCCCGCAGGTGATCCGCCAGGTGCTCTCGCCCTCGGGCGAGGAGATCTACGCCTTCCGTCCCGCGGTGCGCCGCACCGTGATCGCGCCCGCCACCGCCGAGTCGATGGCACGCATGTTGCAAAAGGTCGTCTCGGCCGACGGCACCGCGCGCCACGCCGCCATCCCCGGCTACGAGATCGCGGGCAAGACCGGCACCGCGCAAAAGCTCATCGACGGCCGCTACTCGAGCCGCAACCACGTGGGCTCCTTCGCCGGCTTCTTCCCGGCCAGCCGCCCGCGCGTGGTCATGACCGTGATCGTGGACGACGGCAAACCGCCCTCCGGCGGCGTCGGCTACGGCTCCATCGTCGCCGCGCCGAGCTTTAAGCGCATCGCCGAGCGCCTGATCCATTACCTCGACATCAAGCCCGTCGCGCCCCTCGGCGCCGCCGACGGCCTCGTCGCGCAAAACAACCGGGAAGGAGCCCGCCCGTGATCGGTTACCTCGTCCAGGACCACTCGCTCATCCGCGCCTTCGCCGCATCGGCGCTCGCCGATCTCGACGCGCCCTCGGCCGCGCCCGCGCCGCGCGAGTCGCGCAACCTTCGCTCCTCCCGCTTGTCCGGCTCCTCAGGCTCCTCGCCCCGGCATTCCCACTCCCCCTTCCACATGGCCCCCTCGCTCTCCGACCTCTTTTCCGACGGCGAGATTGTCGCGTCCCGCGGCCCGCTCGACCGCCCCGTCTCCGGCATCGTGATGGACAGCCGCCGCGTGGTGCCGGGCAACGTGTTCTTCGCCCTGCCCGGTCTGCGCACCGACGGCTCGATCCACGTCGCCGAGGCCCTCAGCCGCGGCGCCGTCGCGGTCGTCACCAACGTCGCCCCCGCCGCCGCCCCCGCCAAGGTCACCTTCATCCAGGTCGAGGACCCGCGCGCCGCGCTCGCCCGCGCCGCCCGCCGCATCCACCGCTCGCCCGACCGCGAGCTGAAGGTCGTCGGCGTCACCGGCACCAACGGCAAGACCACCGTCACGCACCTGGTGAAACATTTCCTCGAGGACGGCCCGCGCGTCGGCCTGCTCGGCACGATCAACTACGATCTCGGCGCGCGCACCGTGCCGTCCTTCAAGACCACGCCCGAGGCGCCCGACATCTTCGGCATGCTCGCCCAGATGCGCGACGCCGGCTGCCGCGAGGCCGTCATGGAGGTGAGCTCCCACGGCATCGACCAGCGCCGCGTGCTCGGCATGGAGTTCGCCGCCGCCGTCTTCACCAACCTCACCCAGGATCACCTCGATTACCACGGCACCATGGAGGCCTACTTTCAGGTGAAGGCGCGCCTCTTCACCGGCGAGGTCGGCCGCACCCCGCCCGTATCCGTGATCAACTACGACGACGCCCACGGCCGCCGCCTCCTCGGCATGATCCCGGCCGGCGCCGCCCGCGTCATCAGCTACGGCGAGTCGGCCGGAGCGCAGGTGCGGGCCGAGGACGTCGAGCTCGGTTTCAAGGAAACCACCTTCACGCTCGTCTGGCCCGAGGGCCGCGCCCGCGTGCGCTCGCCGCTGCTCGGCCGCTACAACGTCGCCAACGTCCTCGCCGCCGTCGCCACCGCCTACGGTCTCGGCCGCAATCCCCACGCCTTTCTCGCCCGCCTCGCCGTCTTCGGCGGCGTGCCCGGCCGCATGGAGCGCATCGAGGAGGGCCAGCCCTTCAACGTCCTCGTGGACTACGCCCACACCGACGACGCCCTGCGCAACGCCCTCGGCATGCTCCGCGCCATCACCCCCGGCCGCGTGATCTGCGTCTTCGGCTGCGGCGGCAACCGCGACCGGGCCAAGCGCCCGCTCATGACGCGCGCCGTCGAGGACTGCGCCGACCTCGCCCTCGCCACCGCCGACAACCCGCGCGGCGAGACCGTCACCGCGATCTTCGACGACATGCGCGCCGGCGTCACCCGCCCGGAAAAGTTCACCTGGATCGAGGACCGCCGCCGCGCCCTCAGCCTCGCCCTCGACCTCTGCCGTCCCGGCGACTGCCTGCTCGTCGCCGGCAAGGGCCACGAGACCTACCAGGAATTTGCCGACACCATCACGCCCTTCGACGACCGCCAGGTCGTGCGCGAATTGATCAACCTCAAACGCCTCCGCCCCAACCCCGCCGCCTGATGCCCGTTTTCTCCGCCACCTTCCTCGCCTCCGCCACCTCCGGCCGTTGGACCCGCGAGCCCGCCGCGTCCGCGCCCGTGACCGGCTTCACCATGGATTCGCGCCAGCTCGCGCCGGGCCAGTGCTTCGTCGCGCTGCGCACCGCCAAGCGCGACGGCCACGCCTACCTCTCCGCCGCGCGCGAGGCCGGGGCCGCCGCCGCGCTCGTTTCCACACCCCAGCCTGAACTCGATCTCCCGCAGCTCGTCGTCGCCGACCCGCTCAAGGCTTTTCAACAAATCGCCGCCGCCCACCGCCGCGCCTTCAAGGGCGTCGTCGTCGGCGTCTCCGGCAGCGCCGGCAAGACCTCGACCAAGGAGCTGCTCGCCCTCCTCCTCTCCGCCGCGCCCGGCGATGTGTTGGCCACCCAGGGCAACCTCAACAACCACCTCGGCGTCCCGCTCACCCTCACCCGCATCGAGCCCGACGCGCACAAGTTTGCCGTCATCGAGGCCGGCATCGGCGGCCCGGACGATATGCCCGTGCTCGCCAGCATGATCGAGCCCGACCACGCGCTCATCACCCTCGTCGGCCCGGCCCATCTCGAGGCGCTCGGCTCGCTCGAAAACGTCGCGCGCGAGAAATCCATTCTCCCCGCCGCCGTGCGCGGCAAGGGCCTGCGCGTCTTCCCGGTTTCCTGCCTCGACTACGCCGTCTTCCGCGACCTGCCGCCGACCCGGCTCGCCCTCGAGCCGAAGATTTCCCACGCCGCCGACGAGACGCGCATCGCCTTTGCCCTCACGCCGCCCGGCAAGCGCAAGGCCCAGGAGCACGCCTTCACCTGCCGCCGCGTCTCCGACGGCATGGCGAGCAACGCCGCCCTCGCCCTTGCCCTCGCGCTCTCGCTCGGCGTCTCGCCCGCCGACGCCCAGGCCCGCCTCTCCACCTGGCAACCCGCCGCCCTCCGCGGCGAGCTTTGCCAAGACCACGCCGGCCGTTGGCTCTACGTGGATTGCTACAACGCGAACCCCGCCTCGATGCACGACGCCCTCGCGGCCTTCGCCGGCATCGCGCCCGAGGCGCAGCCCCGACTCTACTTGATCGGCGGCATGGAGGAGCTCGGCCCCGAGTCCGACGCCTACCACCGCCGACTCGGCCAGGCGCTCGCCGCCACCCTGCGGCCGCAGGATCGCGCGCTGGTGCTCGCCGCTCCCGCCGCCACCGAGGCCGTGGTGGCCGGCGCGGCCGATGAGCGCGTCGTCGCCGCGCCCGATCTCGCCGCCATGCGCAGCCGTTTCGAGGCGCACCACGGCGCGGTCTTCATCAAGGGCTCCCGCCGCTACCAGCTAGAGTCGCTCCTCCTCCCCAACGTCACCGTCGCCGAAACCCCCGGCGTCGGCCACTGATCCGCCCCTCATTCCCTTTCACTCCCTCCCTCCGCCCTCTCGTCCGTGCTCTCCTTCCTCGCCGATTACGAACACATCTGGGGTCCGCTCCGCCTCCTGCGCTACCTGACTTTCCGCGCGTTGCTCGGCGCGCTCACGGCGACCGTGATCGGTTTTGTCATCGGCCCCTGGCTGATCGCGCACCTGCGCCGTCTGAAGTTCGGCCAGCACTACGACGACACCCGCACCGGCGATCTCGCCACACGCTTCGACAAGAAAAACACGCCCACCATGGGCGGCCTGTTGATCTTCTTCTCCGTCTTCATCAGCGCCGTCCTCTGGGCCGAGCCCAACATCTGGGTGGTGGTCGCGCTCTTCGTGTATGCCGCGCTCACCGGCGTCGGTTTCCGCGACGACTACCTGAAGGCGGTCCGCAAAAACAAAGACGGCATCAGCTCCCGCGAGAAGATGATGTGGCAGACGCTCGTCACCATCGTGGCGCTCGTGGCGCTCGTTTTTCACCCGACCAGTTCCGAGAAAATCCGCGAGCTCTGGGTGCCGTTTTTGAAGGATCCCGTCTTCATCTTCGCTGGCGGCCTTGGCCTGCTCGCGCTCTTCGTGATGATGTTTTTCTGGATCGTGGGTTTTTCCAACGCGATCAACCTCACCGACGGTCTCGATGGTCTCGCGATCGGTTGCACCATCACGGTGGCGCTCGTCTATGGCATCATGGCCTACGCGGCGGGCAACGCGATCATCGCGCGCTACCTGCTCATCTCCTTCGTGCCCGGCACCGGCGAGCTCGCCGTCCTCTGCTCGGCGCTGGTCGGCGCCGGCATGGCCTTTCTTTGGTATAACTCGCACCCGGCCGAAGTTTTCATGGGTGATACCGGTTCGCTAGCGCTCGGCGGCTTGATCGGCGTGGTCGCCTTCATGGTGCAGCAGCCCTTCACGCTGGTGATCGTCGGTGGCGTCTTCGTGGCCGAGGCGGTCTCGGTGATCATCCAGGTATCCTATTTCAAATACACCAAGCGTCGCAGCCCGACGGGGGAGGGGAAGCGCTTCTTCCGCATGGCCCCGATTCACCACCATTTCCAGAAGCTCGGCTGGCCCGAGACCAAGGTCGTGCTCCGTTTCTGGGTCATCTCGCTCATGTGCGCCCTCGCCGGCCTCGCCACCCTCAAGCTCCGCTGAGCCACCAATCATAAATCATAAATCTTAAATCATAAATTTCGCCCGATGCTCCGCCCGCCCGACTTCATCCGCCCGCTCCTCGCCTCGCCCGTCGCCATCCTCGGCGCCGGCGTGAGCGGCCGCGCGCTGTCGGCTCTCGTGCGCGAGCTTGGCGCCGAGCCGGTCCTCTACGACGCCGCGCCTGCCGCCCCTCACTCCCTCACTCCCTCACTCCCTCCTCCCTCCCCGACCTTCAGCGCCGCCGACGCCGAGCGGCACCGCCTCGTTCTGTTCTCCCCCGGCTTCGCGCCCACCCACCCCTGGCTCTCGCTCGCCCGCACCTGCGGCGCGCTTTGCCTCGGCGAGCTCGATTTTGCCGCGCTCCACTGGCGCGGCTCGCTCGTCGCCGTCACCGGCACCAACGGCAAGACCACCACCACCGAGTTTCTCACCCACGCCCTCGCCGCCGCTGGGCGCGACGCCACCGCGACCGGCAACGTAGGCTTCCCGCTCTCCCAACTCGTCGTGGACCGCTCCGGCGGCGGACCCGACTCCATCGCCGTCTGCGAAGTCAGCTCCTTCCAGGCCGAGACCTTCCGCCACTTCCGCGCCGACAGCGTCATCTGGACCAACTTCGCCGAGGATCACCTCGAGCGCCACGGCACCATGGAAGCCTACTTCCTCGCCAAGTGGCGCCTGCTCGAGCGCTGCATCGGTGGCCACGTGCACGTCGGCTCCAGCGTGCGCCGCCACGCCGAACTCTTTGGCCAGACGCTCCCCGAGGAGGCCTGCGTCGCCACCGAGGGCGAGCCCGGCGACGTGCTCCTCCAAGGCACGCTCTTCGCCGACTACCCGCAGCGCGAAAACTTCCTCCTCGTCGCCGCCTGGTGGCGCGCCGCCGGCCTGCGCGAAGGCGTGCTCTACGCCGCCGCCCGCGGCTTCGCCCCCGCCCGCCACCGCATGGAGCTGGTCGGCGACTTCGCCGGCGCCACCTGGTGGAACGACTCCAAGGCCACCAACTTCCACGCCACCGAGGCCGCGCTCTCCCGCTTTCGTTCGCCCGTCCTCCTCCTCGCCGGCGGCAAGTCCAAGGGTGGTGACATCGCCGGCTTCGTGCGCCGCATCGCGCCCCAGGTCCGCCACCTCGCGCTCATAGGTGAAACCCGGCACACGCTCGCCGCCGCTTGCGCCGAGCTCGGCCTCGGCCACACGGTCTGCTCCGACCTCGCCGAGGCGGTCCGCCGTCTCTCCGAACTGGCGCTCCCCGGTGACAACATCCTGCTAAGCCCCGGGTTCGCCAGCCTCGACCAATTCACGAGTTACGCCGACCGTGGGGACCAGTTCCTGCGGCTCGTGCACCAGCTCGCTCCCCGGCCCGCCTCCGCCTGAGCCCGCCGAATCCTTCCTGCCTTTAGAAACACACAACACACCACCATGAAACTCCTCAACGTCTTCGGAGTCGTCGTCGGCGCCCACCTCGCCGTCTTCACCATCATCTTCGCCACCCCCGGCTGCCGTTCCACCGGCAAACAAAAGCCCAAGCCCGAGGACACCCTCGCCGCCGGCGCGCCCGACACCCTCTCGCCGGTCGCCCCCGCCACCGATTTCGGCGCGCCGCGCATGACCGACGCCGACCTCAACCCCGCCACGGCGTCCACCCGCGTCTCGCCGGTCGCGCCCGTCGCCCCCACCGGCCCGGCCTTCGGCGGCGGCGCCGACGCCGGCGTGCGCTTCGCGCCCACCCGCCCCTCCGCCGCGCCCGGCGGCACCACCGACTTTGGCACCGGCGCCGCCGCGCCCACCGCTCCCGCCTGCGCCACCCACACCGTCGCCCGCGGCGACAGCCTCTGGTCCATCTCCCGCCAATACGGCATCACCGTGGACGAGCTCGCCGTCGCCAACCAGCTCGCCAAGTCCGCCACGCTCCGCCTCGGCCAACAGCTCTCCGTCCCCGCCAAGGCCGCTCCCGCCGCCCCGGCCGCCGGCACCGACGCCGCCAACACCTACGAGGTGAAGGCCGGCGACACCCTCGGCGCGATCGCCCGCCGCCACGGCACCACCATCGCCGCGCTCCGCTCCGCCAACAACCTCTCGGGCGACAACCTCCGCGTCGGCCAGAAGCTCATCATCCCGGGCAACGCCGCCCCGCTCTCGCCCTCCGCCTCCGCGCCCGGTGGCGCGCCCGCCCCCGCCGCCACCAGCGCCGCCGCCGCTCCCCGCGCCGGCACCGCGACCTACACCGTGCAACCCGGCGACACCCTCGGCGCCATCGCCCAGCGTCACGGCGTGCGTGTCGGCGAACTCGCCACGCTCAACACCATCACCGATCCCGCCAAGCTCCGCGTCGGACAGGTGCTCCGCCTCCCCGCCAACGCCCGCGCGACCAACGGCGCCGCGTCCGCCCCGGCCCCCGCCGCCACGCAGACCCCGCCGCCCGCCCCGCGACCCGTCGCGCCGGCGCCCACGACCACCCCGGCTCCGCGTCCCCCGGTCCAGCCCGTCCCGGTCGAGCCCGCCCCCGGCGGCAACGGCCTGACGCCCGTCGAGCCTGTGACCCCCGTCGAGCCGATGTCCGTCCCGGTGATCCGTATCGACTGATCCACTACCTCGTTCTCGTTCTCTTACTCGTTCTCGTTCTCGAAAAGAAATCGTTCCGCCTGCGGCGGGAGAACGAGAACGAGTAGGAGAACGAGAACGATAAGAAGACCACTTCTCTCCTCCCTCCCAGATGCCCGCCCGCGATCTCGATCTTCCCGATCCCGACGCCCCCGCCTCCCGCGGCGGCGGGCTCGGGCCCGTGGGCGTCATCCTCGTCTGCGCGGCGGCGCTCTCCGTCCTCGGGCTGATGGCCGTTTACAGCTCCACGGCCTTCCGCTCCTCGTCCTTCTTCTACAAGCAGATCGCCGGCCTGCTCCTTGCCACCGGCGTCGGCTTCGTCGTCAGCCGCCTCGACCTCGAGTATTGCCGCCGCCACGTCTGGGTGATCGCCGTCGGCGTGCTCGCGCTGCTCGTCCTCGTGGCCATTCCCGGCCTCGGCATCAGCGTCAACGGTTCGCGCCGCTGGCTCGGCTTTGGCCCGATCCGCTTCCAGGTCTCCGAACTCGCCAAGGTCGGCCTCGTCTTCGTCCTCGCCCACTACCTCGCCATCAACCAGTCGCGCATGCGCGAGCTGAAGGCGGGCTTCGCCGTGCCGCTCGTCATCATCGGCGGCTTCGCAGGCCTCAACATGCTCCAGCCCGACTTCGGCACCACCGCGCTCATCGCCGCCGTCGGCCTCGTGCTCCTCTTCCTCGCCGGCGCGCGCTGGCTCTACATCTTCGTCAGCACGGGAGGCCTCGTCGCCGTCTTCACGGTCGCCATCCTGCTCAACCCCAACCGCCTCACCCGCTTCCTCGCCTTCCTTGACGTCGAGGGCAACAAGCAGGCCGGCACCTACCAGCTCTACCAAGCCATCCTCGCCTTCGCCTCCGGCGGCATCGGCGGCGTCGGCCTCGGCCAGGGCCGGCAGCAGATGAACTACCTGCCCGAGGCGCACACCGACTTCATCTTCGCCATCGTCGGCGAGGAGCTCGGCCTGATCGCCACCCTCGGCGCGGTCGGCCTTTTCCTCGTCATCTTCGTCTGCGGTCTGCTCCACCTGCGTCGCGCGCCCAACCAGTTCCAGTATCTGCTCGTCGCCGGCTGCCTGCTCTTCATCGCGCTCCAAGCGATCGTGAATCTCGGCGTCGTCACCGGCCGCCTGCCCACCAAGGGCATGTCCTTGCCCTTCGTCAGCGCCGGCATGTCCAACCTCGTCCTCATGGGCATCCTGGTCGGCGTGCTCGTCAACACCCGCCGCGCCTGGTCCCGCAAGGAGACTCTCCCCGGCACCCGCGATTTCCTCGGATGATCGCAGCTTCCGCCGCAGCTCAATCTGGAGGGACGCCGTCCCCGGCGTCCGCGGCCGCTCCCTCCACCTTTCTCCTCTCCTGCGGCGGCACCGGCGGGCATCTCTCCCCCGGCATCGCCCTGGCTGAGGGCCTGGCCGCGCGCGGGCACCGCGCCGTCCTGCTCATTAGTCACAAAAAAGTGGATACGCGCCTGGCCGCCAAGTATCCGCATCTGCGTTTCGAGCCTATCCCGGGCACGCCCTTCGGCGGACACCCCGCGGTGCTTGGCCGCTTCTTCGTTTCCCAATCAAAAGGCTTCGCCGCCGGCCTGCGCCTCGTGCGCGCCGAGCGGCCCGCCGCGATCGTTGGCTTCGGCGGCTTCACCACCGCGAGCGTGATCCTTGCCGGGCGCCTCCACGGCGTGCCCGTCGCCTTGCACGAGTCGAACCGCGTGCCCGGCAAGGCGGTGCGCCACCTCGCCCGCTTCGCCCGCCGCGTTTGGCTGCCGCCGGGTGTCTCGCTCCCCGGCCGCGCCGGCGACCCGCGCGTGCGCGCCGCCGCTATGCCGGTGCGCGCCGAGATCACCCGCCTGCCCCGCGCCGAGGCCGCCGCGCGCCTCGGGCTCGATCCTTCGCGTAAAACCGTCGTCGTCTTCGGCGGCAGCCAGGGCGCCACGCCCCTCAACGACTGGGCCCGCGCCGCCGCCCGCGACCTCGCCACCCTCGGCGTGCAGCTCGCCTGCGTGACCGGCATGGGCAAAGGCGACACCCGCGTCGTCGAGCACGGCGCCGGCCTCGCCCGCACGCTCTACATCCCTTTCTGCGACGACGTCGCCGCGCTCCTCTCCGCCGCCGATCTCGTGGTCGCCCGCGCCGGGGCCGGCAGCCTGGCCGAGTTTGCCCGCATCGGCGTGCCGGCCGTGCTCGTGCCCTATCCGCAGGCGGCCGACGACCACCAGCGCGCCAACGCCGCCTGGTTCGCCGAGCAGGGTGGGGGAGTGGTGCTCGAGCAAAGCTCCATCGGCCAGCTCACGCCCATCGTCACCTCGATCCTGCTCGACGAGCCGCGCCTCGCCTCCTTCGCCGCCGGCCTCGCGCGCATCGCCGCCACGCCGTCCCTCGACCTGATGCTCGAGGACCTCGAGCAAATCGTCGCCACCCGCAAATGAGCGCCGCCGCCTCCACGCTCCCCGAACTCTTCGGCCGCCCGGTCCGCGCGCTGCATTGCCTCGGCGTCGGCGGCATGGGCCTCGGTCCGCTCGCGATCTACGCGGCCGAGCTCGGCTTCGCCGTCACCGGGGCCGACGACGCCCTCACCGACGCCATGCGCGCCTGGCTGGAGCGCTCGCGCGTCACCCTCGGCGCGCCCGAGATCCTGCCGCTCGACGCCGAGCTGCTCGTCATTTCCTCGGCCATCCCGCCCTCGCACCCGGCGCTCGCCGCCGCGCAGGTGCGCGGCCTGCCCGTCGTGCGCCGCGGCGAGTTTCTCGCCGAGCTAGCCCGCCACCGCCGCCTCGTCGCCGTCTGCGGTTCCCACGGCAAGACCACCACGACCGCCATGCTCGTCACCGCGCTGCGAGCCGCCGGCCTCTCCCCCGGCTACGTCGGCGGCGGTCTTTTCGCCGACGAGTCCACGCCGCCCGCCGCCGCCGGCGCGAGCGATCTGCTCGTCGCCGAGATCGACGAGAGCGATGGCACCATCGGCCGTTTCGCGCCCTTCCTCACCGTCCTCGTCAACCTCGACTGGGACCACCCCGACCACTACCGCACGCAGGCCGAGCTTGAGGCCGCCTTCGCCGCGCTCCTCGCCCGCAGCGCCGGCCCGGCCCTGATCAACGCCGCCTGCGAACTCTCCGCCCGCGCCGCCGCCGGCCGTCCCAACACCTTCACTTTCGGCCGCCAGGGCGCCTACGCCCTCGTCTCCTCCGCGCCCGCCGGCGCCGCCCGCCTCGAACTCACGCTCAACGGCCTCTTCGGCCCCGGCCTGCCGCGCGCCAGCGTCCGCGCCTTCGGCGAGTTCAACGCCCTCAACGCCACCGCCGCCCTCGCCGCCGCCCACCTGCTCGGCGCCGGCCTCCGCCCCGATTTGCTGGCCGACTACCCGGGCGTGCGCCGCCGCCAGGCCGTGCTCGCCAGCGGCGCCGCCTTCACCGTGGTCGAGGACTACGCGCACCATCCCTCCGAGATCGCCGCGCTGCTCACGGGCCTGCGCCTGCGTCTGCCGGCCGAGGGACGCCTCCGCGTGGTGTTCCAGCCCCACCGCTACAGCCGCACCAAACAATTCCGCGCCGGTTTCGCCGCCGCCCTCTCCACCGCCGACGCGCTCTACCTGCTCGATGTTTACGGCGCGGGCGAAAGCGCGCTCCCCGGCGGCTCCACCGCCGACCTTGCCGAGACCTTGCGCGGCACCGCCTCCGGCCTGCCGCTCGTGCATCTGCCCGGCGAGCACGCGGCCGTCTTCACGCGCCTCGGCGCCGAGCTGCGCCCCGGTGACCTCGTGGCGATCGTCGGCGCCGGCGACCTTGATGTCTCCGCCCGCGCCTGGCTGGCCTCCTTCCGCTGGCCCGCCTGGTGGGATCGGGTCGCGGCCGCCCTCGCGCCGCGCCTCTCGGTCGAGACCAAGCTCCAGCGCGAGACGCCGCTCGCCGACAAGACCACGCTGCGCGTCGGCGGCGCGGCCCGCCTCTACGCCGAGCCGGCCAACGACACCGATTTGCTCAACCTCGTGCGCGCCGCCCACGCCCTCGGCCTGCGTGTGCTCCCGCTCGGCCGCGGCTCCAATCTGCTCGTGCCCGACGAAGGTGTGGACGCCCTCGTCATCGCCCTGCGCCACCCCTTCTGGGAGTCGTTCACCCCTCTGCCGCCCGACACCGCCGGTGGCCCGCCGCGCCTCCGCGTGGGCGCCGGCCTGCGCCTCAAAAACCTCTGCGGCCTCGCCGCCAAGGCCGGCCTCGTCGGCTTCGAGTTTCTCGAGGGCATCCCGGGCAACGTCGGCGGCTCGCTCCGCATGAACGCCGGCGCGATGGGCGGCTGGATCTTCGACGTCGTGGAGAGCGTGGAGTTCGTCACTCTCGCGGGCGAGCGCCGCACCCTGCCGAAGAGCGCGATGCATGTGGACTACCGCCACTGCGCCGAGCTGCAAAACGCCATCGCGATCGCCGCCGTGCTTCGCCCGCCCGCCGCCGACACGCGCCCCACCGCCGACATTTCGCAACAGATCGACGCCTACCGCGACAAGCGCCGCAAGACGCAGCCGCGCGAGCCCTCGGCAGGTTGCATTTTCAAGAACCCGCCCGGCGACAGCGCCGGCCGCCTGATCGACGCCGCCGGCTTGAAAGGCACGCGCGTGGGCGACGCCGAGGTCTCGCCGGTGCATGCCAATTTTATCGTCAACCACGACCACGCCCGCGCCGCCGACGTGATCGCCCTCGTGCGCCAGGTCCGCGCCGAGGTGGAGAAAAAACACGGCGTCCGCCTCGAGCCCGAGGTCCTGCTCTACGGCCGCGACTGGAAGGAGTTTCTGTGAGCCCCGGCGAACACTCGTTCTCGTTCTCTTACTCGTTCTCGTTCTCCTCCGGCGGGACGGGGCGTCTCGCTTCGAGAACGAAGAACGAGAAAGAGAACGAGAACGATTCTCCAAACCCTTCGACCTCATGACCTCCCCCCGCATCACCGTCCTCGCCGGCGGCGTCTCCTCCGAGCGCGAGGTTTCGCTCGGTTCCGGCGCGGCCTCGGCCTCGGCGCTCGCGCGGCTCTGGCCCACGCGCCTGATCGACGTCAGGGCCGCGGCGCTCCCGCGCGGCCTCGATCCGCGACGCGACGTGGTGTTTTCCACCCTCCACGGCACCTTCGGCGAGGATGGCGGCATGCAGCGCCTGCTCGACCAGGCCGGCATCACCTACGCCGGTTGCGACGCCGCCTCGTCCGCCCTCACGATGGACAAAGCCGCGACCAAACGCGCCGCCGCCGCGGCCGGCGTCCGTGTCGCGCCCGACCGCGTCTTCACCGTGCCCGGCTTCATCGACTCCAGCGAGCCGATCAGCCTCGCCCCGGTCTCGATCCCCACCGCCGACGAGCTCATCTCCGCCTTCGGCACTGAGCGCGTCGTCCTCAAACCCAACGACCAGGGCTCCTCCGTCGGCCTGGCCCTGCCCGAGGATCGCCACGCGCTGGCCGTCGCCCTCGCGGCCCTCGCCCCCGGCCACTGGATCGCCGAGCCGCGCCTCGTGGGCCGCGAACTCTCCGTCGGCGTCCTCGGCGGCAAGGCCATGGGTGTGGTCGAGATTCGCCCGCGCTCCGGCGTCTATGACTTCGCGAGCAAATACACCAAGGGCGCGACCGAGTATCTCGCCCCTGCGCCCCTGCCCGACGAAGCCACCGCCGCGGTGCGCGTCGCCGCCGAGAAGGCTTTCGCCGCCTGCGGCTGCCGCGATTACGCGCGCGTGGACTTCATTCTTCTTTCGCCGTCCGAGTTCTATTTGCTGGAAATAAACACGCTTCCCGGCATGAAGGAGACCAGTCTCCTGCCGATGAGCGCGCGCTGCGCGGGGCTCGATTTCACCGGGTTGGTCAGGGAGTTGGTGAGCCCCGCCGTGCGTCGTCTTCAGGAACGTCCTTTTGCGTAGCCGCTTGCCGTGAACCACGTCCCGATCATCCCGCAGACCGCGCCCACCTGGCGAGACACCCTCGCTCCGGCGGCGGCGCCGCGTCCGCGCAACCGCACCGGCCGCCGCCGCCTGTTCTTCGTCGCCTTCCGTCGCGTGTTTGGCGCGCTGCTCGTGATCGCGTGCTTGGTTTCCGGATACTTCGCTTGGCGCATCTGGAACGAAAACCCCGCCGCGCTCGCCGCCCCCTCCA
>JAUWBD010000144.1 GCA_030605125.1 Verrucomicrobiota bacterium
CGATGTCCGACGTCCTCTTCCACCTTTTCGCGATCCTCACCGTCGCCTGCGCCCTTGGCACGGTGTTCAACAAGAACGCCGTCAACTCGGCGCTCTGCTTCCTCCTCAGCCTGGTCGGCGTGGCCGGACTCTTCGTCCTGCTCGACGCCTTCCTCCTCGCGGTGCTGATGGTGCTGGTTTACGCCGGCGCGGTCGTCGCGCTCTTCCTCTTCATCATCATGTTGCTCGACGTGAAGGGCGGGGACCGCAAGCGCTTCACCAAGGCCACGATCTTCTCCTCCGTCCTCGCCGCCGGCCTGCTTGTCACCGGCCTCGTTTCCTTCGCCCGCAACGGCCAGGTCGCCACCGTGGAGGGCCTGCCCCCGGTCGGCAGTTCGCTCCGCGCCTACGCCGAGCAGCTCTTCACCGTCTATCTCCTGCCGGTGCAGATCGTCGGTTTCCTCCTCCTCCTCGCCATGCTCGGCGTGATCGTCCTCAGCAAGAAGTTCGAGGACCTCGAGCCCGGCAAGTAAGCCGCCGGCCCGCTCCTCGTCTCCTCGACCTATCGGCTCCTCGACCCTTCCCTTCCATGTCCAGCCTCCCGCTCGCAGCCCTCGCCGGCGCCTTCGAAGTTTCGCTCAACTCCTATCTCTACCTCGCGGCGGTCATCTTCGCCGTGGGCTTCTTCGGCGTGCTCCTGCGGAAGAACACCCTGGTGATCTACATGTGCCTCGAGCTCATGCTCGTCGCCAGCACCGTGGCCTTGGTCGCCTTCTCGCGCTACAACGGCGTGATGGATGGCAACGTCTTCGTGTTCTTCATCCTCACGGTCGCCGCCGCCGAGGTCGCGGTCGGCCTCGCCATCATCGTCGCCCTCTTCCGCCGCCGCCAGACGGTGCAAGTCGAGGAGCTCAACGCCCTGAAGAATTGAAACCGCTAAAGCTCGCTAACGCCCGCTAAACCCCAGCCTCCGCTCCCTCTCCGATTTAGCGCCCTTTGGCGTCTCTTAGCGGTTCCTCTCTCCGACCTTCCTTCTCGCTTCACCCGTGTCCGCCACCGTCGATCTCGTCCCCGCCGAGCGCATCCAGAGCCGAATCCTCGTGCTCCGGGGCCAGCGCGTGCTCCTGGACGCCGACCTGGCCGCGATCTACGAGGTCTCCACCAAGCAGCTGAACCAAGCGGTGAAGCGAAATGCGGATCGTTTCCCCGAAGACTTCATGTTCCAGCTGACGTGGGAAGAATACCTGCAACTGGCCCCAAGCAGAGTCGCAACCTCTTCGAAATCAAAGGATAGTGGCAACCGGTCACAATCTGTGACCAGTTCTGGCAAGTCTCGAAGCATCAAGAGCTTACCCTACGCCTTCACCGAGCACGGCGCGGTGCAGCTTAGCAACATCCTCCGCAGCCCTCGCGCCATCGAGATGGGCATCGCAGTAGTCCGAGCCTTCGTCCAACTCCGCGCCCTGATGGTGGACCATAAGACCCTCCGCGCAAAGCTCGCCGAACTCGACGCCCGCGTCGGCGCCCACGACGAACAGCTGGCCGCCATCGTCGAAGCCATCCGCGAACTCGCCGTCCCCGTGGAAGGACCGCACCACAAACGCAAAATCGGTTACCATCCCGGCAACCGCTAACCCACCTCCCTCCGCTCTGTCGCCACCGGCTTCTCGGCTCCTCGACCCACTTTCTCGACTCCTCGACTTCCTCTTCCCTTCCGATGTTCGCTCCTCAGCTCGCTCTCACGCTCCTCCTCACGCCGCTTGTCTCGGCCGTGTTGATCGGCGCCTTCTTCCGCCGCCAGCCGGCGATCGCCAAGGCCCTTTCGCTCACCGCCGCCACGGCCATCGCCGTGCTCGCCGGCCAGCTCATCTTCGCGACCGAGGACTTCACCGCCGCCGCCGAATGGCTCACCATCGGGCCCCTCACCGTCAAACTCGGCTTCCTCCTCGACCCGCTCTCCAAGCTCCTCCTCGCGGTCGTCGCCCTCGTGGGCCTCCTCGTCCACGTCTTCTCGCTCGGCTACATGGCCCACGAGCAAAACCAGGCCCGCTTCTTCGGCTGCCTCTCGCTGTTCATGTTCTCCATGACCGGCCTCACCCTCGCCGACGACCTGATCATGCTCTTCATCTTCTGGGAGCTCGTCGGCCTCAGCTCCTTCCTGCTGATCAACTTCTACTTCGAGCGCCCCTCCGCCGTCGCCGCCTCGAAGAAGGCCTTCATCGTCAACCGCCTCGGCGACTTCGGCTTCCTCCTCGGCATCATCCTCGCCTACTGGGCCTTCGGCTCCATCACCCTGGCCGACATCGCCGCGCGCATCGGCACCGAGCCCTCCGTCGTCGCGACCTCCATCGCCCTCCTCATCTTCTGCGGCGCCGTCGGCAAGTCCGGCCAGCTCCCCCTCCACGTCTGGCTGCCCGACGCGATGGAAGGCCCCACGCCCGTCTCCGCCCTCATCCACGCCGCCACGATGGTGGCCGCCGGCATCTTCCTCCTCTGCCGCGTCAGCGTGCTCATGACCCCCGGCGCCCTCGACGTCATCCTCTGGGTCGGCATCGCCACCGCGCTCTTCGCCGGCTTCACCGCCCTCGGCCAGCGCGACCTCAAGCGCATCCTCGCCTACTCCACGATCTCGCAGCTCGGCTTCATGGTCGCCGCCTTCGCCCTCGGCTCGCTCGTTGCGCTCAAGTCCGGCGCCGACGCCTCCCTCGCCGGCATCACCGGCGGTGTCGCCGCGGCGATGTTCCACCTCACCACCCATGCCTTCTTCAAGGCCCTGCTCTTCCTCGGCTCCGGCTCCATCCTCCACGGCACCCACCACGAGGGCGACATCTACCGCCTCGGCGGCCTGATGAAGAAGATGCCCGTCACCTTCATCACCTTCACCATCGGCACCCTCGCGCTGATCGGCTGCCCCTTCCTCGCTGGCTTCTACTCGAAGGACGCCATCCTCATCCTCGCCTACCAACACAGCCAGCCCGCCTTCTACTGCCTCGTCCTCGGCGCCTTCCTCACCGCGTTCTACATGACGCGCCTCTGGACCACCACCTTCCTTGGCAAACCCCGCAGCGAAGGTGCGGACCACGCCCACGAAAGCGGTCCGCTCATCCTCGTCCCCTTGATCGTCCTCTCCATCGGCTCGATCCTCGGCGGCTTCGCTTGGTTCTACCCGGAGGCGCTCCGCGTGGTCCCCGACGCCGCGCTCGCGCTGCTCCACGGTGCCTCTGATGCCGAGAAAGCCGCCGCGTCCACCGCGATGATCGCCGGCACCGCCGCCTTCATCATCGGCGCCGTTCTCGGCGCGCTGCTCTACCGCCCCGGCTCCGCCCGCGACTTCCTGCAGACCCGCCTGCCCGTCGTCTATCAGCTCTTTGAAAAGCGCCTCTACATCGACGCCGCCTACGACTGGTATGTCGCCAAGGTCCAGCAGCGTTTCGCGCTTCTCCTGAACTACATCGATCTCATCGGCCTCTCCGGCATCGTCGTCCGCGGCATCGTGGCCGGCGGCACTGGTCTCGCCGGTCTCGCCGCCCGCGCGATGCACACCGGCAGCCTGCACAACTACGTTTACTGGTTCCTCGCCGGCGCCGTCCTCCTCTGGGCCATCGCCACCGGCGTGCTCTGATCCGCGCTCCTCGACTCCTCGGCCTCTCGGCTCCTCGACCTTCCTGCTTCCATGCAACTTCCGTTCGATCCGCTTCTCGTTGCCATCCTGGCGCCGCTGGCCGCCGCGCTCGCGCTGCTCGCGCCGCTGCCCGACCGCGCCGCGAAGGTGGTCGCCGGCCTCGGCTTCCTCCTGCCCGCCCTCCTTGGCCTGCACACCTGGTGGCACTTCCCTGCCGATCTCGGCGGCGCCGACTACGCTTTCCGCTCCCTCTACGACACCGGCCTGCGCGGCAGCTTCGGCATCGCCCTCCACCTCGGACTGAACGGCATCTCGATGCCGATGTTCATGATGGCCGGCGTCGTCGGCCTCGCCGCCGGTCTCTACGCCATCCAAAGCAAAGCCGAGCGCCCCCGCCTCTACCTCGCCCTCCTTCTCATCATGCAGGGCGGCCTCATGGGCGTCTTCGCCAGCATCGACATCTTCTTCTTCTACTTCTTCCACGAGTTCGCGCTCATCGCGACCTTCATCCTCGTCGGCGTCTGGGGCGGACGCGACCGCGGCTACGCGGCGATGAAGATGACCATCTACCTCACGCTCGGCGCGATGCTCTCCCTCCTCGGCCTCATCGCCATCTACGTGAAGAGCGGTGCCGAGACCTTCGACCTCATCGCCCTCCGCGAGGAGATCGCCGTCCACGGTCTCTCCGGCACCGTGCAAAACTACGCCTTCGGCCTGCTCATGTTCGGCCTCGGCATCCTCGTCTCGCTCTTCCCCTTCCACACCTGGGCCCCCCTCGGCTACCACGCCGCCCCGAGCTCCGTCTCGATGCTCCACGCCGGCGTGCTGAAAAAATTCGGCCTCTACGGCTTCGTGCAAATCGCCCTCCCGCTGCTCCCCGCCGGCGCCGCCGCCTGGGCGCCCGCGCTCGCTTGGCTCGCCCTCGGCAACGTCGTCATCATCGGCTTGGTCGCCATCGCCCAGCGCGACCTCAAGCAGATGATCGGTTACGGCTCCGTGATGCACGTCGGCTACGGCTTCCTCGGCGTGGCCTGCGTCAACGCCCTCGGCGCCGGCGGCGTGGTCCTCTTCATGGTCGCCCACGGCCTCTCCGTCTCGCTGCTCTTCCTCCTCGCGACCAGCGTCCACCACCGCACCGGCACCTTCGACATGGACGACATGGGCGGCCTCGCGCAGAAGGCCCCGGTCCTCGCCGCCTTCTTCCTCACCGCCATCCTCGCCAGCATCGGCCTCCCCGGCCCCGGTCTGCTCAACTTCTGGGGCGAGCTCACGATCTTCATGGCGATCTACGCGCACGCCCAGTGGATGGTCGTCCCCGCCCTCCTCGGCGTGGTGATCTCCGCGATCTACGGCCTGCGCGCCATGGGCAAGGTCTTCTACGGCCAGCCCTCCGCCGCCTTCCTCAAGCACCAGGAAAAGAATGCCGTCGCCGACCTCCGTTGGAGCGAGCGCATCCCGGCCCTCGTGTTGCTCGTCACGCTCGTCGGCTTCGGCGTCTGGCCCCGCGCCATCACCGAGCCCCTCAACAAGACGCTCGCGGAGGTCTATCCGCAGGTGGAGGCCGTCTCGCCCACCCCCGCCGCCCCCGCCGTCGCTTCGCTCCCGGAATAAATCTGAACCACGGAGGACACGGAGAACACGGAGAGACCAAGCCAAGAAGGCCAACGCATCCGCTGCTCACTCTCCTCTCCGTGTCCTCCGTGATCTCCGTGGTTAAAAACCAATCACTCCCTTCCGACTCTCCGGCCCAATGACCATCGAACAACTTCAAGCCGCCGCGGCCTCCAACACCTGGGCGACCATCCAGCCCGAGATTTCGCTCGGCGTGCTCGCGCTGCTGCTCCTCGTCCTCGAGATCGTCTTCCCGAAGAAGAAGCACGCCCTCATCCCGACCATCGCGATCGTCGGCCAGCTCGGCCTGCTCGTGGGCCTCCTGCTCAACTTCTTGCCCACCTACCTCGGCGAGACGACCTTCAACGGCCTCCTCCGCCACTCCGAGAGCGGCCAATACCTGCGCGCCTTCTTCCTCGGCAGCTCCGTCCTGGTCTCGCTCCTCGGCGTCGTCGCGCTCGCCCGCCAGCGCATGCCGAAGATCGAGTTCTTCCACATCACGATGGTCGTCACGGCCGCGATGATGCTCCTCGCGCAGGCCAACAACTTCCTCCTCCTCTTCGTCGCGCTCGAGACCGTCACCGTCGGCTTCTATATCCTCGTCAGCTACACGCGCACCAACCCGCTTTCGCTCGAGGCCGGCCTCAAATACCTCGTCTCCGGCGCGCTCAGCTCCGGCCTGCTCCTCTTCGGCATCGTCCTCCTCTACGGTGTGGCGGGCAACCCCGCCCTCCTCGGCTCCTCGTCCAACCCCATGGGCTACGAGGCGGTCCGCATCTTCCTCGCGGCCAACGAAGGCAACTTCCTCGCCTCCGTCGGCATCGTCCTCGTGCTCGCCGGCGTGGCCTTCAAGATCGGCGCCGTCCCCTTCCAGATCTGGATCCCCGACGTCTATCAAGGCGCCCCGACCCCCGTCACCGCCTTCCTCGCCGTCGCGTCCAAGACCGCCGGCTTCGCCGTCCTGCTCCCGCTCGTGTATGTGTTTTCTCCCTACACGACGCTCGTCACGACCACCCTCGCCATCATGGCCGGCGCCACGATCCTCTTCGGCAACCTCGCCGCGCTCACTCAGCACAACGTGAAGCGCCTGCTCGGCCTCTCCGGCGTCTCGCACGCCGGCTACCTGCTCCTCGGCGTGATCGCCGCGCTCACCGTGCCCTCGGCCGTCGGCGCGATCTGGTTCTACCTCTTCGCCTACCTCCTCGCCTCCTTCGCCGTCTTCGGCGTGATGGTGCACGTGGCCGGCGCGAACGACGCCGACCAGGACCTCGACCACTACGCGGACTTCGCGAAGAAGCGCCCCTACCTCGCGGGCGTGCTCGCCATCGGCCTCGGCTCCCTCGCCGGCATCCCGCCGCTGGCCGGCTTCATGGGCAAGCTGCTCGTCTTCATCGCCGCCTTCAAAGCCGAGCTCTACTGGCTGCTCGGCATCGCGATCGTCGGCGTGGTGATCTCGATCTACTACTACTTCGGCTGGATCAAGGCCGCCTACTTCGCGCAGTGGCGTCCGCCCCTGCCCTCGGGCGAGCCCGAGCCGGCGGCCCCGGCCCCGACCCGCGTCTCGCTGCCTTGGGGCATCGCCCTCGGCGTGCTCGCCGCCGGCAGCGTGATCTTCGGCCTCTACCAAGGCCCCGTCGGCGCCTGGATCCTCAGCCGTTGATCTCCGCCCCCGCGCCGCGGTCCCGCGCTCGGTGACGAGCGGCGAGCGTGGCGCAAGCCGAGCGGCTCCCGCTCCACCGGACGCCCGAGCGGGCGCGGCGGGAGCGTGGCTGGATCATCTCTCGGGAAAATCCACCCACTTCCGCTCAGAATCCCCGCCGAGCTTGCGACTTCCTCCGCGCAACCCGGTCCTCTTCTCTCTGTTAACCCCATGCACAAAGAAGTCCCGTGGCTCGTGTCCCTCTGCGTCCAAGAGCGCGTGCTCGATCCCAAACGCGGCGCTGAGATCGCCTATTCTCTTCCTGAATCCGCCGATGCGCTCGTCTATGGACAGGCGCTGCTCGATCAGGAGATCACCGCCGATGTGGACCTCCTCACTCGCTTGGTCGAGGAGGCGCAAAGCCTCGCGCACTCCGGCGCCGAACCGCCGCCGCTGGCCTTGCCGCCTCCGGCCGCCAAGGCCTCCGCTCCGGCCGACCCCGCTTGGCTTTCGGTGCATCCCGCCGCGGTGCCGGTCGCCGCGGGCCAGATCGACTTCGCTCCCGTCGAGTCCCTGCCGCCCGATGAGTTGAAGGCCTTCATGCTCGGCGTGCTCGCCACCGTGCAAGGGCTTGGTGCCAGCGATCTCCACCTTTCCGCCGGAGCCCCGCCCTACATCCGCAACATGCGGACGCTGCAGTTTCTCAACACCACCCCGCTCACCGCCAAGCAGTCGGAGCGGCTCAACACCTGTCTCCTCGCTCCCGACGAGGCCGAGATCTTCGCCCGCAAGCACGATTACGACTACGCCCTCGCGATGGAGGGCGGCCGTCGCATCCGCGTGAACCTCATGCTCCACAAAGACGGCGCGAAGGGCACCTACCGCATCGTCCCCGAGCACATTCGCACGCCGGCCGAGCTCGGCTTCAAGAACACCACCGTCCTCGACAAACTGCTGAGCTACCACAACGGCCTCGTGCTCGTCACCGGCCCGGTCGGCGCGGGCAAAACCACCACGCTCAACTCGCTGGTCGATCAGCTCAATCGCACCCGCGACGATCACGTCATCACCGTCGAGGACCCCATCGAGTTCCTCCACCTCAGCCAGGGCTGCAACATCACCCAGCGCCAGGCCGGCCATCACACCAACTCCTTCGCTAGCGCGCTGAAGGCCGCCTTGCGTGAGGACCCCGACGTCATCGTGATCGGCGAGCTCCGCGACCTCGAGACGATCGAGATGGCGATCACCGCGTCCGAGACGGGTCACCTCGTCATCGGCACCATGCACACGAGCGACGCCACCAGCACGCTGAACCGGCTCCTCGACGTGTTTCCGCCCGGCCAGCAGTCGCAGATCCGCGCCATGGTCGCGCAATCCCTCCGCGGCATCCTCTGCCAACGCCTCCTCCCCGCCAAGGAAGGCGGCGTGGTTCTCGCCGCCGAGATTCTCGTCAACACCCTCGCCGTCTCGTCCATGATTCGCGACGGCAAGACCCAAGGCATCCCCAGCGCGCTCGATACCGGCAAACGCGAGGGCATGATCTCGATGGACAATTCGATCATCGAACTCTGGCGGGAGGGCAAGATTACCGCCGAGGTCGCCCGCGCCAACATCTTCAACAAGGCCGTGCGCGCCTCCATCCCCGGCAAGGACTGAGCCGCCGCGCTCCCGATCAGCAGCCCAATACGCCCCCAACCCTTCGGAAAAATGCCCGCCGCCATCGACCAACTCCTCCGCGCCATGCGCGCCAAAGACGGCTCCGACCTCCACCTGATGGTCGGCATCCACCCCCGCGCCCGCGTCGCCGGCTCGCTCGTGGACCTCGCCGAGTTCCCCAAGACCAGCCCCGAGCGCATGGAGGAGCTTCTCCAGGAAATCTGCGCGCCCCACCGCTGGGAGCATTTCGTAAAGCACCACGATCTCGACTTCGCCTACGAGATCCCCGGCCTCGCCCGCTTCCGCGTCAACTACCTGCGCAACGCCTGGGGCATGGCCGCCGTCTTCCGCCAGATCCCCTCCAAGATCCTCTCCTTCGAGGACCTGAAGCTTCCCGAGGCCCTGAAGAAACTTTGCCACCTGCGCGAAGGCCTCGTCCTCGTCACCGGCCCCACGGGTAGTGGCAAATCCACTACGCTCGCCGCGATGATGGACTACATCAACGTCCACTCCACCCGGCATATCGTGACGGTCGAGGATCCCATCGAGTTCGTGCACACGAACAAGCGCTCCGTGATCGTCCACCGCGAGGTCCTGGAGCACACCGAGACCTTCGCCGACGCGTTGAAGGGCGCCATGCGCGCCGACCCCGACATCATCCTCGTCGGCGAGATGCGCCAGCTCGAGACCATCCGCCTCGCGCTCGGCTGCGCCTCGATGGGCATGCTCGTCTTCGCGACGCTCCACACCAACAACGCGCCCAAGACCATCGACCGCATCATCGACGCCTTCCCCGCCGACGAGCAGAATCAGATCCGCGTGACCCTCGGCTCCTGCCTCCGCGGCGTTGTCTCCCAGCTCCTCTGCAAAAAGAAGGCCGGCGGCCGTTGCGCGGTGCACGAGATCCTCCTCCCGCACGACGCGCTGGGCGGCACGATCCGCTCGGGCAACATCGCCGCGATCCGCAACATCATCGAGGGCTCCATGGCCGACGGCATGATCTCGATGGATGTGTCCTTGAAACGTCGATACGACGCCGGCGAGATCAGCGCCCGCGAGGCCTACATGAAGGCCACCGACAAGGCCAACTTCGAGCCCCTCCTCGCCGCCGAGGGCGGCCTCACCGGCACGGCGCACTGAGCCTGAAAGACCGCAGCCGCAGCCACCGCTGCCCCCGCTTGTGCGGCGTTTTCCCGTCCCGCCGTGTCCTCATTTTCCTCACCGCGTGAAAAGCTGCTTTTCGTGTGCTCGCGCAACCGCTGGCGCAGCGTCGCGGCGGAGCGCCTGTTCAAGGGACACCCGCGCTACGACGTGCGCTCGGCGGGCACCGCCGTGGGCGCGCGCATCCGGGTGACCGCCTGCCACCTCGGCTGGGCGGACCGGGTGTTTTGCATGGAGCGCAAACACGCGGACGCCCTGCGGGAGCGTTTTCCCGAGGAGTGCTCCGCGCTGCCCATCGTCGTATTGCGCGTGCCCGACGACTATCCCTCCGCCGAAGACCCCGCCCTCATCGATCACCTGCGCTCCGCGCTGGCCCCGCACTTGCCGGAGTGGTGACACCTGCCTAGGCCGTCTCAGGAACCACAGCGCCTTTCACCCGGGCCCATCCTTCAGTATCTGCGACGATCTGCGGCATCTGCGGTTTCCTGCCGTTTTTAGGTTCAGGGAGCCGACGCGCGCATTCGCTCGATGATCTCCGCCGACAATTCGCTCTTTAAGGTGGCGGTCTCCCCATCGGCAAAGTGCTCCACCACGAGATCGTCCCAGGCAAAAAAGTGGTGGGTGCCCACGCCACCGTCCGTCGCGGGGCTGCGAGACCATCGTAGGTGCCAGAAGTGGAAGGAGCCCTCGGCAGACCGGTCAAACTTCAGTTCCGCAGAAACCAGCGCCCAGTGCTTCATATCCACCTCCGCGCGCTCGATGTGCTTCTCCATCGCCGCCACCGCTTCGAGCAGCGTGAATGGCTGCCGCGTCCGGTAAGCCGGATCTCGGACAAAACGGTAGTGATTCGTTTTCTCGTCCTTGATCGGCACGAGCCGGTGCTGCCGCCCTAGCTCGTTCAGCACCAGCGCCCACAAAACTTTCTCGTCCGAGATCCTGTAGGAATCGCCTCCAAGCTTTTCGCCCTGGTTGTGATAACTTCTGGGGAGCGAGTAGGTCGTGGCCCGAAAGCCGGACTCCTCACTCGAAGCCTGCTTCAGTGCCTCCAGCGCCTCCGGCAGCGTCAGGCGCTCAACCCTAAACTCCCTGGGCTCCCCCGCAGCCAAGGTGGCCCAAACCCCTGCGGCCAAAAACGTCGCGAGCACCCAAAACATCTTCATCATGAAGCCGAGGCTATGGAGGAAGCGAAGTGCCCTCCATCCGAACTTTTTGGGCATCCACTCTATTCGACCGCCTCCGTTTTGTTGAGCGCGGCCCCACTGTCTCCGCGCATTGCGTCGGCGAGTCACCCGCCCTTGGCTCTCGTTCCCACATGCCCTCCGCCGCCGATGCCGCAGCCGCCACCGACACGCCCGCTCCCTCGGGGGCCGAGTCCGTCCCCTTGCGGCGGCTCGGCCAGTTGATCCGCTTCGAGAGCGGGCTGCTGCGCCGGGCCGTATTCCTGCAAGCCATGCAGGCGCTCAGCTACATCCCCTTCTACGCGGGCGTCGGCATCCTCATCGACAAGATCCTCCGCAACGAGGCCCTCACCCACGACGAGCGCGTCCGCTGGGTCGTCGTTTACGCCCTCGCCAACCTGCTCCTCTGGCCGGTCCACGCCTGGTTCACCGTCCGCGCCTTCACCCGTAGCCAAGAGATCGTGCGCGCCGTCACCGCCCGCCTGCGCCGCATGCTGGTGGACAAGCTGCAAAGCCTCTCGCTCGGCTTCTTCACCCGCCGCGGCGCCGGCGCCCTCGCCAACCAGGTGACGGTGGACCTCAACAAGGTGGAGGCCTTCCTCAACAACATCGTCGGCAGCTTCATCGTCAGCTTCACGATCGGCGCCGGCGCGCTCGCCTACCTGTTTTGGCTCAATCCGCTGCTGGCCGGCATCACCTCGCTCGCCGTCCCCGTGCAGGTGCTGATCGTCCGCCACATGCGCGAGCGGGTGACGCGCCTCAACCAGCGCGTGCAGCAATCGGGCGAAAACTTTTCCGAGCGCGTGGTCGAGTTTATCGGCGGCATGCGCGCGACCAAGAGCATGGGCAACGAGGACATCGCCGCCGCCCAGCTAGCCAGCTCGATCGAGCGCATGCGCGCCGCCGGCCTCGAGGCGAGCGTAACCATGCGTTGGGTGATGATGGTCATCCAGTTCGCCGGCGAATACCTCGGCGTCGTGGTCTGGTGCGTGGGCGGGGTGTTTTTCCTCCAAGGTCGGCTCGAGCTGGGCGCGCTCGTGGCCTTCAGCGCCCTGCTCGGCTTCGTGCGCGCGGGCTTCAACGCCTACTTCGGCGCCTACGACGCCTGGATGCAGGCGCGCCCCGGCTTCGTATCCGTGCTGTCGATACTCGACTCGCAGGAGATCGAGGGCTTCCGCAACGCGCCCCGCGGCGCGGACGCCCGGCCCCGCGGCGAGCTGGAGCTGCGCTCCGTGAGTTTTCGCTATCCCGGCGGCGAGGCCGACGGGCGCTGGGCGCTCGACGACCTGCGCCTGCGCATCCCGCGCGGCCAGCGCGTGGGCCTCGTGGGCGAGACCGGCGCGGGCAAGAGCACCTTCCTCGACCTGCTGATGGGCTTTTATCCGCCGACGCGCGGCGAGATTCTCTACGACGGCCGACGGCTCGACGAGATCGGCCTGCTCAACCTGCGCCGCTCCGTGGCGATCATGGGGCAGGACGCCTTCCTCTGGAACACCACCGTCCGTGAAAACATCCGCTTCGGGCGCCCCACCGCGAGCGACGCCGAGGTGGAGGAGGCCGCGCGACGCGCCCAGGCGCACGAGTTTATCCTGCGCCTCGACCAGGGCTACCACACGCCCTGCGGCGAACGCGGCGGGCGGCTCTCCGGCGGCCAACGCCAGCGCATCGCGCTCGCCCGCGTCTTCCTGCGCGACCCCGCGATCGTCGTGCTCGACGAGCCCACGAGCGCGCTCGACGTGGAGACGGAGGCGCGGCTCCAGGCCGATCTCGACGAGCTCTGCCGCGGGCGCACGACCTTCATCGTCGCGCACCGGCTCTCGACGCTGCGCGGCGTGGACCGCGTGCTGGTGTTTCACCAAGGCCGCGTGGTGGAGGACGGCGAAACGGCGGACCTGCTAAAAATCCCCGGCGGCCACTACGCCCGCCTGCACGCCCTCCAATTTGGCGCGACCGCGGGATGATCCGGCGAGGCGCCGCCTACCGCGCGGTTGGAGGGTTTTTGCCAAACCACCTTCGAAAAAACCGGTCGCAGGGCAGATAGACGAGAAGCGGGAAGGCCGCCATCTGCGCGAGCACCCACCAAAAGCCCGGCAGGACCGAGCGCTCGCCGTGCTCGCCCCAGCCGAAGACCCAGTTCTCGTTACCCTCGGCGTCGCTCACGAGGTAGCACAGGGGCAGGACCGTCCACGCGACCAGAGTCTGCCGCCACAGCGCGCGTTTGTCATACCCCAGCCGATACATCAGCCACAGCAAGAGCGGCGGCAGCGCGAGGTGGTAGAGCGACAGCGCGCGGATAAACCGCGGGATCGATTCGTCGAACATGTAGGCCGACAGCCCGAGCAGCTCGGTGCCGGTGACGAGCCGAACGAAGTAGCCTAGGCTCCAGAACACCTCGAAGAACACCACCGCCAGCGCCATCATGCTCGCGAGCAGCGCGCTCTCGCGCCACACCGCGACCAGCGTGGTGAGCAGCGCGATGTTGGAGAACCACAGGAAATTGATCGGCCCGTAGTGCCACCAATACACCGGCACGAGCAGG
>JAUWBD010000249.1 GCA_030605125.1 Verrucomicrobiota bacterium
CATGCCCAGCCTCCGGGGCGATCCGATCCGCGACTTTCCCGCGCCCCCGCACCTGCGCCGGACGCCCGCCCACACCGTGGCCCAGCCGCCCCGCAGCCAAGCCCAAGCCGAGATGGACGAGGTGGACTCCCTCCTCGACAAGATCATCAGCACCGGGCTCGGGAGCCTCACTCCCCGCGAGCAGGAACGGCTCCACGCCGCGCAGGCCCGCCTCGCCCGCCGTTACGATCGCCCCGCCACCTCGAGTTCGTGAGCGGGCGGTCGCCTCACGGCCCCGCCCGCCGCCCCTCCGGGCGCGGCCGCCTCACTGCGACATCACCTTGAGCGCCTCGCCGCTCAGCTCGTTGGAGGTGTGCAGCGCCACGTCGCCGAGCGACACGATGCCCACCAGCCGCTTCTCGCGGTTCAGCACCGGCAGGCGGCGCACTTGCTTGCGCTCCATCAACTCCGCCGCGTCCTCGACCTCCTGGTCGCCGTAGATGTAGGTCACGCCCATCGTCATCACCTCCTTCACCATCGTGAAGCGCGGGTCGCGGCACTCCGCCACCGCCCGTAGCGCGATGTCCCGGTCGGTCAACATGCCCACGAGGCGACCGCTCTCGCAGATCGGCAACGCGCCCACGTCCATGTCGCGCATCACCACCGCGGCCTCCACCAGGCTGACGTCCGACTGCACGCAACGCACATAAGGAGTCATGATGTCTTCGATTTTCATCCCGGCATTCTAGGCGCGCTCCCGCGCCTCGCCCATCGGCCCGCCGCCCGAGGTCCCTATCGGGACGGTCCCGAGTTTCGCTCCCTCGGCCTCGACGGCCATCCCCTTCTCCACCGTGGCCCGGCCGCCGCGGCGCCCTTCGCCTCTCCCCTGCCTCCGGCTCGGGCGACCGCCCGGTCAACGGTCCCCGGCACCACGCGGTCGGCGCGGTCGGACCCCCCGCTTTTTCCGAAGCTCCGATTCACCGGGGCCGGCGACGGCATCCCCCTGACCGAGCCTCCCGCGGCGAGTCCGATGCCTCCGCGACTGCCCCCCCGTTATTCTGCGCAGCGTCGATCGCCCCGCCGCCTCCTCCTTCTCATGCAGACCATCCACCGCACCGAATTGATCCGCGCATTCCCGCCGGCTCCGCCACGCCCTCGGAACCGCCTCGGTCTCCGCAATCGCTCTTCCGGCGGGAAAGGCCGGCCGTGAACATTCTCCTCGTCTCCGAACCCGGCGTCGACGGGGTCTTCCGTTACGTCGAGAGCCTCGCGCACCACCTCCTGGGCGAGGGCGTCTCCGTCCACCTCGCCTACTCCGACGTGCGCGGCGGCGATGCCCTCCGCCGGCTCGTCGCCCACGTGGAGGACCGCGGCGGGCGCACCCTCAATCTCCGCATCGGCAACCGCCCCGGCCCCTCCGATCTCCGCGCGCTCCTCGCGCTCCGAGGCCTCGTCCGCGAGGTGCGTCCCGATCTCATCCATGCCCACAGCGCCAAGGCCGGCGCCCTCGCCCGCGCGCTGCCCTTCGTCGGCGTGCTCGGCATCCCTCTCCTGTATCAGCCCCACGCCTACATCGGCATGCGGCCCGTCCGTGGACGACTCGACGGGGCTTACGACTTGGTCGAGCGGCTCCTCGGTCGCTGGAGCACGACCCTCACCTGCTCCTACGACGAGCAACGCTACGCGCTGCACCACCTGCGCATCCCCCCGACCCGCGCCCCCGTCATCGCCAACGGCGTCAACACCGAGCGCTTCGTCCCCGGCACGCCCGCCCGGCGCCTCGAGCTGCGCGCCGCCTTCGGCCTGCCCGCCGACGCCGTGGTCCTCGGCGCCATGTGCCGCTGCTCCGCCCAGAAGGATCCTCTCACGCTCTACCGCGCCTTTGCCCGCGCCGCGGCCCGCGACCCGCGCATCGTCCTCTTCCACGTCGGCCAAGGCGAGCTCGACCCCGAACTCGACGCTTTCGTCGCGGAACACCGCTTGGAGACGCGAGTGGTGCGCCGTCCCTACCTCTCCACTCCCGCCGACTTCTACCAGGCGGTGGACGGCTTCGCCCTGACCTCGCGCTACGAGGGCTTCTCCCTCGCCCTCCTGGAGGCGCTCTCCGCCGATCTGCCCCTCATCATCAGCGAGGCCACGGGCAACGGCGACCTGCTCCACCGGCCGCTTTCCCACCTCTGGCACGCGCCCATCGGCGACGTCGCCGCCTTCGCCTCGGCGATCGGGGAATGGGGTCGCGAACGCGTCTCGCTTTCCCCCGCGCCCTGCAATCACCGGGAGATCGCCCGGGCTTGTTACGACCAGTCCCACACGCTCGGCCGCGTGCGCCGGCTCTACGAGCGCCTGCGCGCCCCCGAGGCCCTCTCCGGCGAGGCGCCCGCCTACGCTCGCGCCTGAGCGCGGCCCACACCCTTCGTCCAACCACCCATTTTTGGAGCCCATGCCCTCTCACCACCGCCTTCGCGTCCCAGTCCGCCCCCGCCGTCTCGCCACCGCCGAAACGGAGGGCCGCGCATGAACCTGCCTTCCAAGAACGACGTGCAGTTCGCCCTGGATCCGTGGAAACTCTTCCACCTCCTCGCCTCGCACCTGCGACTCATCCTCCTCTGCGCGGCGGCCGGCTTCATCGCCGCCTTCGCCTACGTGCTCCACCGGTCGCCGGTTTACGTCTCGCGCGCCGTGCTCGAGGTCACCGACGAGGCCGGGCCGCATCTGGACTTTCAGCGCCGCGAGGCCTCCGACCTCAACTCCGCCGCCATCCTCAAGACGATCGAGCAGACCATCGCCAGCCAGGCGGTCCTCAAGAGCGTCATCACCAGCCTCAAGCTGGCCGAGGACCCGTATTTCGCGCCGCCGCGCCCCGAAGGCTACACCGAAGGCGAGCTCCTCACCCTGCTGCACCAGCGCATCTACGTCGGCCTCATCCGCGGCACGCGGCTGATCCAGATCGCCGTGCGCGACGAGGATCCGCTCAAGGCCCAGCGCCTCACGCAGGCCCTCGTCTCGGCCTTCTTCGCCCACCGCCACGCGCACCGCCGCGACGGCGCCGACTCCGCCCACGCCTTCCTCCTCGCCGAGGCCCGCCGCCTCGAGCAGGAGGTCCACGCCGCCGAGGAGCGCCTCCAGGCCTACCAGGAGAAGCACCAGGCCGTGTCGCTCGGCGACCGGCACAACATCGTCGTCCAGCGCCTCAGCGATCTCGCCCAGCAGGTCACGCTCGCCCGCGCCCAGCGCCTCGCCCTCGAGACCGCGCAGGATCACGTGAAGTCGATCATCGACACCCGCCCCGACGAGCTCGTGAACATCCGCGAGATCGCCGCCCAGCAGGACGTCATCGAGCTGCGCAAGCAGCTCAACATGCAGGCCGGCGAGGTCGCCCGCCTCGCTCTCCGCTACCGCGAGAAACACCCGTCGATGATCCAGGCGCGCCAGCATCTCGGCCAGATCCAGGACAGCCTCCGCTCCACCCTCATCAACGCCGGCCTCGCCATCGTCCACGCCCATCGCGCCGCCCGCACCAACGAGGAGTCCCTCGAACGCGAGCTCGCCCGCCAGCAGGAGCAGGCCATGGACCTCTCCCGGCTCGCCATCGCCTACCGCGCCCTCGAGCGCGAGGCCCAGTCCACCGACGCCCTCTACCAGCAGGTGCTCGCGCGCCTCAAGAGCAGCGGGCTGAGCCGCAGCCTCGTCGCCGCCAGCGGCCTCGACAACCCCATCCAGATCGTCGAGCAGCCCATGGTTCCCGTCTCCTCCTCGGGCCCCTCCGCCAAGCTCATCCTCCTCGCCGGCCTCGTCGGCGGCGCCGGTCTCGGCGTGGGCATTGTCGTCCTGCGCCGCGCCTTCGATCCCTCGATCCAATCGATCGACGACGCCGAGAGCTACCTCGGAGTGCCCTCGCTCGCCGCCGTGCCGCGCTCCTCGCTCCGCGGCGCTGACCTCGTGCTCCACTCGCACCCCGCCACGATCGAGGCCGAGTCCTTCCGCTCGCTGCGCACCTCGCTCGGCCTCCTCTTCCCCGATCTCCCCGCGCGCTCCGTGCTCTTCACCAGCGCCGTGCCCGGCGAGGGCAAAAGTTTCTGCTCCGCCAACTACGCCGCCGCCCTGGCCCAGCAGGGCGTGAAGACCCTCCTCATCGACGCCGACCTCCGCCGCCCCGGCCTGCGCGCCCGCTTCGCCCAGAGCGGCACCGCCCGCGCCCCCGGCCTCACCGACTGCCTGCGCGATCCCTCCCGCCTCTCCGCGGCGATCCAGCCCACGCGGATGAAAAACCTCTTCGTCGTCGGCGACCTCCAGGGCTCCGCCCGCCACGCGGAGCTGCTCGCCGCCTCCGACTTCAAGTCGCTGATCGCCTCCGCGCTCACCGTCTTCGACCGCGTCGTCATCGACACCGCGCCCCTCACCGCCGTCGGCGACACCGCCACCATCGCTCCGCATGTCTCCGCCGTGTGCCTCGTCGTGCACGCCGGCCGCACCCCGCGCCGCCTCGTGCGCCGCGCCTGCGTCCTCCTCGGCCGTTCGCCCGCCGGCCTCGTCCTCAACCAGATCAAGCCCGGCCGCTCCGCCCGCTACGACTACTACTCCCACGGCGACGAATACGTCCGCGAGACCGCCGCCGCCGCCCTCGCTCCGGGCGTCTCCCCCCAGCCCGGCTAGCCCCCGGCCTCCCCGAGCCCCTCCGCCCGCGTTACCCCGCCCGCGTTTTTCCCCGTCCCGTCTCACCACCACATGCAAACCACCGCCGCCGCCGCCAATCCCGCCGTCTCCGCGCCCCTCGTTTTCGGGCCCGGAGCGGGTGTCGATTCACGCAACCGCCTTCGCGAGATGCTCATCACGTCCTTCTTCGGGGACGCCTTGGCCGTCATCATCGGCTTGGGACTCGCCAGCTGGCTGCGTTTCGCAACTCCGCTCAACCAAGTCGGAGCCGCCGAAAGCGCCCACATCCCGTGGACGGACTACGCGCGACACGTCGTCTTCGGGGCCGCGCTCTTCCTTTTCCTCCTCGCCGGCTTCCGCCTCTACGCCTCGGCCCAGATGCTTCGCCTCCGCCAGGCCGGC
>JAUWBD010000141.1 GCA_030605125.1 Verrucomicrobiota bacterium
CGGCGTCGTCCGCGCCGAGGGCGGCGTCGCCCGTCGCATGGACCGGCCCGGCCGTGGCCCGGCCGCCCGCGCCGATCACCCCGTTGCCGAGCCTCCCGCAAGCGCCTTCTCCGGCGCCCGCGGCCCGGCCCGCGCCTTCGACCGGCGCCTGGCGCTTTGTCGGGCTCGCGCACAGCACCTACGCGCTTTTCGAGACGCCGGCCGGGCTGCTGCTGCTGGATCGGCGGGCCGCTCAGGAGCGAATCACGTTTGAGGAGCTGGCGACGCAGTTCACCCGCGGCGAGGTGACGGTGCAGCGGCTGCTCCTGCCGGTCGTCCTCGAGCTTGATCCGGTGGGCGCGGCCTTGCTGCGCGACCGCGTGGCGTTTTTGGCCAGGCATGGTTTTGAGATCGCGGAGTTTGGTCGGCAGACTTTCCGGCTGGAGGGCGTGCCGGCGGTGCTCGATCCGGCGGACGCCGAGGCGTGCCTGCGCGATTTGCTCGACGCCTTCCGCGACGGACGTTCGCCGGAGCGCGATCCGGAGGTGGCGCGCGAGCAGCTGGCCCGGCTCGCGGCGGCGCGCGCGGTGCGGCTCTCCCCGCAGGCGGACGCCGCCGAGATGCGCGCCCTCGTGGCGCGACTTTTCGCCTGCCGCGCGCCGCACACCAGCCCCGGAGGCAGGCCCACGCAGGTGGAGCTCAGCCAGGGCGAGCTCGCGCGGCGCTTCGGTCGCGGGTGAGCCGCGGCGGGACCGCGCGCGCCGGCTCAGCGGCGGTTGAGCTGCTTGGCGCCGATGTCGCGGCGGTAGTATTTGGTCGTCCACTCCACGCTGTCGCAGGCGGCGTAGGCGGCGGCGGCGGCCTGGCGCAGGGTGGGAGCGAGCGCGGTGACGCCGAGCACGCGTCCGCCGGAGGCGACGAGGTGGCCGGCGGAGTCGCGCGCGGTGCCGGCGTGGTAAACGCGCACGCCCTCGGGCAGCGGGGCGGGGAAGGTGATGCGGTCGCCCTTCGGGTAGGCGTCGGGGTAGCCCTGCGTGGCGACGACGACGCAGAGCGCGTGCTCGGGGCGCTCGGGGGCGCGGCCGCGGGTGGAGAGCGTGCCCTTGGCGGCCTGCCAGAGGAGGTCGAGCAGGTCGTCCTGGAGGCGGGGGAGCACGACCTGCGTCTCGGGGTCGCCGAAGCGGGTGTTGTATTCGAGCACGCTGGGGCCCTGCGGCGTGAGCATGATGCCGATGAAGAGCGTGCCGCGGAAATCGATGCCCTCGGCGGCGATGGCCTCGACGGAGGGCGCGACGATCTCGCGCTCGATGCGGTCGAGCAGGGCGGGGGTGACGATCTCGGCGGGCGAGTAGGTGCCCATGCCGCCGGTGTTGGGCCCCGTGTCGCCGTCGCCGATGCGCTTGTGGTCCTGCGAGGTGGGGAGGATCAGGTAGTTTTTTCCGGATACGACCACGAGGATGCTGGTCTCCTCGCCGACGAGGCAGTCCTCGATCAGCACCTGCGAGCCGGCGGAGCCGAATTTGTTGCCGGAGAGCATGTCCTTCACCGCGGCCTCGGCCTCGGCGAGGGTCTGCGCGACGATGACGCCCTTGCCGGCGGCGAGTCCGTCGGCCTTGACCACGATGGGCGCGCCGCACTCACGGAGGTAGGCGAGGGCGGGCCCGACCTCGGTGAAGATGCCGGCGGGGGCGGTAGGGATGCCATGCTTGAGCAGGATCTGCTTGGTGAAGACCTTGGAGGCCTCGAGCCGGGCGCCGTCGGCGCGGGGGCCGTAGGCGGGGATGTTTTCCTTCGCGAGGGCGTCCACCAGGCCGAGCGAGAGCGGCACCTCGGGGCCGACGACGACAAACTGCACCTGCTCGCGCTTGGCGAGGGCGACGAGGCCCGGGATGTCGTCGGCGGCGACGGGGAAGCAGGGAGCATCGGCGGCGATGCCGGCGTTGCCGGGCGCGCAGAGGATGCGCGGGCCGACGGGCGAGGCGAGGAGGGACTGGACGATGGCGTGTTCGCGGCCGCCGGAGCCGACGACGAGGACTGAGCTGGGAAGAGACATGCGGGAAAATGACCAATGACCAATGTCCAATGACCAATGGCGAGACTGGAGTTGCGAGGTCCGGCGCTTCGGTGGCGACGCGCGCGGCGGGGCGGCGCTACAGCACCTGGAGTTTTTTGCGGTAGAACTGGAGGACCTCGTCGGCGTCGTCGGTGAAGAGCACGTAGTCGAGCATCCAGGCGGGGGCGCGCTTTTCCTGGACCATGCGATTGAGCTGCTGGCGCAGCGGCGCGAAGTAGGCGCGGTCGAGGAAGACGTAGGGCACGCGGGGGCGGATGCCGAGCTTGAGGTTGCACAGCTCAATGCCGATCTCCTCCAGCGTGCCGACGCCGCCGACGTTGAAGACGACGAAATCGGCGACCTCGAACCACTTTTGGCGGAAGTGGCGCGAGGTCTCCTGGAAGGTGTTGAAGAAATCCACGCCGAGCTCGGGCGGCTGGGCCTCGAGCTCGAGGAAGCAGGCGCCGGTGAGCGCGCCCTTGTCCCGCGCCTGGTCGGTGGCGAGGCGCATGACGCCGCCGCCGCCGCCGGTGAGCACGCCGACGTTGGGGCCCATGAAGCCGGAGAGCTTGTCGATGAGCGCGGAGATGCGCGCGGTCTGCGAGGCGTCGAGCCCGACCGCGCTGCCGTAGAAGGCGAGGATGGTGGATTCCTGAAAGCGCTTCACGGCCTCCTCGCGGAGGAAGAAGCCGTGGCCCTTCTTGTAGGTGTGGAGGTAGAGGTCGCCCATCTCGGGGTTGAACCAATAGACCTTGATCCCGAGGGCCTCGAGGGTGTCGAGGCGAGCGTGGGCGTTGCTGGAGAGGAAAAAGCCGTGGGTGCGCGAGGGGCGGCGGAAGACGATGCGCTTGAGCGGCAGCTTGCCGAGGCGGGTGAGCAGCTCGGCGTGCTCGAGGAGATTCGGGAAATAATCGATGAGCAGGGTGTCGGCGCCCTCGGGGGCGGCGTCGAGCGCCTGGATCATGGTGGGGTGGCCGACGGCGCGGCCGAGGACGGAGGCGGCGGGCTTTTCGCGGAGGGCGGCGAAGGTGGCGGCGTCCACGAGCACGCCGTGGTTGGCCATGGTGGAGGACTGGCCCTTCACGGTGATGCGCGCGCGGGGGCGGGGCGCGGCCTCGTGTTGCACGAGCGGCTCGGCGTCGAGCCCGTGGTAGATGGCGCGGGCGGCGGTGATGTCCTGCCGGCGGCGGCGGGCCTGCTGGCGGAGCGGGGCGGCGTCGGGCTCGGGGGCGCGATAGACGGCGACCGAGACCATGGGGTTCACGACGGGGTGCTCGCCGTGGTTGTAGATCTCGAGCATGATGTTGGTGCCGGCGGTCTTCACGGGGTCGAGCAGCACGGCGCCGGTGTGGATGCCGAAGTTGCCCTCGCCGGGATTGAGCACGACGTAGTGCTCTTTCAAATACATCGAGCAGCTCGTGAGGATGCCGGAGCGGGGGGCGACGGAGATGGGGGTGGCCTCGTGGCGGAGCTGGACCTTGTCGATGAAGGAGCGGCCGGCGGTGCCGTTGACGAGGCGCTCGAAGGCGGGGCGGGTGAGGCGGGGGTTGAGCGTGTAGGTGACGGCGTGCGGGGTGAGGAAGACCTGGCCGTGGCGGTCGATGCTGATTGTGTTGGGCAGCTTGAGGCGGTTGGTCTGGATGGCGGCCCAGATCTGCGTGGAGGTGAGGCGGGCCTCCTTGGGCGCGTGGAAGAGGCGGCCGACGGGCACGCCGGGGCGGAGGAGCTGCTGCCAGTAGGAGGCGTTGGGGAAATTGTCGTCGTAGAGGAAGGCGTCGGCCTCGAGCACGATGCGTTTGCCGTCGGCGCGGGGCGTGCCGTGGGTGACCATCTCGATGCCGATGCGGGCGAGGGTGGAGCGCTCGGTGAAGCGCAGGCCGGGGGCCTGGGTCTTCATGAAGTCCCACTCGGCGGGGGTGCGGGCGGTGAAGGCGAGGGAAAGGGCGAGGGTCTTGGCGTCTTTGCGGCGGAGGGCGAGGATGCGGCCGTCGGTGCTGGTCCAGAAAGCGTGGGGATTCATCGGTGGAAGGCAGGAAAACGGTATAGGGGCGTGGCACAAGCGAGACCGGGAGCCGTTTCCTGCTTCCGAAGTATGGGTTTGCCAGCGGGAAGGCGGCGGGCGCAGCGTGGGAACCTTGTCCGTTCGGCGGGGACTCCCGTTGACGACGATCCCATATCAACCCGCCCTATATGAAACTTGTCCGCATCCTGAAGGCCACCGCCGTCGCCACCGCAGGCGTCCTCTCCTCCGTCAACGTCTCCGCCGAGGAGCCCGCCGCCGCCGCCGCGCCCGCGTCGCAATACACCGATGAGCAGGTGTTCGAGGCCTTCGGCTATCTCGTCGGCCAGCGCATCGGCATCTCCGAGTTCAACCTTACCGCGGGCGAGAAGTCCGCGGCGCTGCGCGGTCTCGAGGCGGCGTTCAGCGGCGAAAAGAACAAGTTCTCTCCCGAAACCTTTGGCCCGGAAATCCAGCGCGTGCTGGGCGGCCGTCAGCAGGTGGCGATGGCCAAGGCCGCCGAGGAGGCGAGGGGCGCCTCCGCGGCCTATTTCGCCGAGCTGAAGAAGAACCCCGCGATCAAGACCACCGAGTCCGGCCTGCACTATGAGGTCGTGGCCGAGGGCAAGGGCGCGAAGCCCAAGCCGACCGATGTCGTGAAAGTGCACTACACCGGCCAGTTGACCGACGGCACCGTGTTCGACAGCTCGGTGCAGCGCGGCGAGCCGGCCGAGTTTCCCCTCAACGGCGTGATCGCCGGCTGGACCGAGGGCCTCCAGCTCGTCGCCCCCGGCGGCAAGCTCAAGCTCTACATCCCCTCGGAGCTGGGCTACGGCGACCAGGGCGCCGGCGGCATGATCCCGCCCAACGCGACCCTCGTGTTTGACGTCGAGCTGCTCGAGATCAAGGGCTCCGCGACCGAGTGATCGCCACGCGGGACCGCGTCGGACACGGCCCCACACGGTCTTTCCCTTTCGCCCGGGTGCGTTGCGACGCCCCGGGCTTTTTCGTGTGCGCCTCTCGCGTTCCCGGGTCGGGGGGCGGGGTGGATCCTGTTGTCAGAGGGTTTTCAGCAAGACCTTCGGGTTGCGGCCGCTCTCCGCGTAGGTCTTCAGCCGCGCCTCGGGCAGGACGGCCGGGCTGGCCTCGTCGAAATTCATCACGGAGGTGAAGAAGCTGTAGCTCTGGGTGGAGAGCGCGAGGACCTGCGTGGCGCCTTTTTCCTTCGCGCGGAGGCAGGCGTATTCGATGAGCTTACGCCCGATGCCGCGGTTTTGGTAGAAAGGCAGCACGTAGAGCGAGCCCACCTCGGCGAGCTGGGGCTTGTCGGCGTAGAAGGCGAGGGTGACGCAGCCGATGATGTTCTCGTCGATCTCGAAGACGTAGAACTGCTCGATGTTTTTCTCGATCGTGGCCTGGGTGCGGTAGAGCAGCTCCTCGCGCTTCACGGCGGCGCGGGTGAGATTGTAGATCATGCGCACGTCGGCGCGACGCGCCTGGCGGATCTGCTGGTAATCGTTGGCGTAGATGAGCGTGCCGACGCCTTCGTTGGAGAAGATCTCGTTGATCAGTCCGTCGAAGATACGGCCGTCCACGAGGTGCACGCGCGCGACGCCGGTTTCGAGGGCGCGGATCGCGTTCAGCGCCTTGCTGAGCGCGACGGGCGAGACGGCGCCGGGCGTCTCCTTGAGGATCTGGCGGAGGCGCTCGACCGGGAGGTCGCGCTTGATCTCGCCGTGGATCTCGAGGCCGGCGAGCGCGCCGAGATAGATGACCTTGGAAGCGCCGAGCGCCTCGCCCACCTCGGCGGCGAGCAGGTCGGAGTTGATGCGGTAGGAATGGCCCTCGGGACCGTAGCCGATCGGCTGGATGATCGGCACGATGTCGCGGTCGATGAGGTGGGTGAGGAAGTCCTTGTCAATGCGGTCAACGCGTCCCGTGTGCTGCTGCTCCACGCCCTTGAGAATGCCGATGGGGAGGGCGCGGACGGCGTTGGTGATGGCGCACTTCAGGCTGTTTTGCGTGAGGCCCTCGAGGATGGCGTGCGAGACGCGCGAGGAGGCGCGGATGGCGAGATCGAGCGTGGCGGCGTCGGTCGGGCCGGTGCCGTCCACGTTGGAGATCGCGATGTCGCGCTGGCGAGAGAGCTCGGAGAGCTGGTGGCCGATGCCGTGCACGAGCACGACCTTGATGTCGAGCGAGCGGAGGACGGCGATGTCCACGAGCAGGTTGCCGAAATTCTCGTCGGCCACGATGGCGCCGTCGATCGCGAGCACGAAGATCTGCCCCTGGAAGCGCGGCACGTAGCGCAGGATGCCGCGGAGGTCGGTGGGCTTGATGATCGGCGTGGCGGTGGCGACCGAGGGGAGCGGAGGCAGAAGGGCCGCGGGCGCGGTCGGGGACGAGGCGGGGCCGGAGGCGGAGGCGCTCATTGCAACATCATGGAAAGGGCGGGCGGTTTAGGCGGGGTCGCTTGTCGGACAAGCGGGCGGGCGCGTCAACGCACGAGAACATTCCAGCGCAACGACTCGCGGCCGCCGGCGAGGGTGAACTGGTGCTGGCCCGGGGCGAGCAGGGAGGGGGGCAGCGTGAGCAGCACCGTGCACTCCTTCACGCGGGCGCGCAAACCGCTCGGAACCGGCTCGAAGAGCGGCACGATCACCACGCCGTCGGCGCGCACGTAAACCTCCGCGCCCCCGAGCTGTTCGCTTTCGTTCGTGTGGCGCGCGGTGAATTGCAGGAGCAGCCCCTGGCCTGAGACGAGTTCGGCGGGGGCCACGAGGTCCGCGTAGTCGGCCGGCAGCCGCGGGGCCTCGACCAAGGTGACGTCGAGCGGAGCGGGCAAACCGGCGGGAGCGGGCCCGATCACGGCCGCAAGCCCCCCCGCGGGCAAGATCTCGGAGGCGGGCAGGGCGGGGTGGGGGCGCTCGGCGCGAATCGTCGCGCGGGTGTAGCCGGCGTCGAGCAGGCGCTTCACGTTGGCCTGCGCCTTCATGTCCGCGTAGGGCTCGAAAGCCTTGTTCGGCTTCCGATACTTCAGGTTCACGTAGGTGTAGGGCACGATGAAGAGCAGGATCGAGGCTACGATCCAGCGCATCGGCCAGGGTTTGCGGGCGGCTGTTTTCAAACCGTCGAAGGTCTGGAGGACGAGGGGCGAAGGTCAACAAAGCGCCGCTCCCGCGGCGCGGGATTACGATTGCGGGCGGGGGTGGGGGCGGTTTGGTAGCGCGATTCACCGCATGAAACGCTGGTCCCAGTTCTTCGTCCCCACGCTCAAGGAAAGTCCGGCCGACGCCGAGATCGCCTCGCACAAGCTGCTCGTTCGCGCGGGCCTCGTCCGCAAGCTGAGCGGCGGTCTCTACACCTTCATGCCGCTGGGCCTGCGCGTCATGCAAAAGATCTCGCAGATCTGCCGCGAGGAGCTGGAGCGCGAGCAGCCCGCCCACCAGCGCCCCGGCGCGATCGAGCTCTGGATGCCGCACGTGCACCCGGCCGAGCTGTGGGAGCAGGGCCCCCGCTGGGCCGCCGCCCGCGAGATCATGTTTCGCGCCGACTCCGCCGGCTCGGGCAAGGGCCGCGCGAAAGAGCCCGAATTCGTCCTCGGGCCCACCCACGAGGAGATCATCACGCCGCTCGTGAAACAGGAGATCACCAGCTACCGCGACCTCCCGAAAAATTTCTACCAGATCGCGACCAAGTTTCGTAACGAGATCCGCCCGCGCTACGGCCTGATGCGCGCCCGCGAGTTCGTGATGATGGACGCCTACTCCTTCGACGCCGACGACGAGGGCGCGATCAAGAGCTACCTCGCCATGAAGGCCAGCTACGAGGCCTTCTTCCGCCGCATCGGCGTGAAGGCCATCGCGGTCGAGGCCGACACCGGCGTGATGGGCGGCAGCTTCTCCCACGAGTTCATGGTCCCCGCCGAGATCGGCGACGACGACGTGATCTACTCCGAGGCCGGCTACGCCGCCAACCGCGAGAAGGCCACCAGCGCCCTCGTGCCGAAGGACCTCGCCGACGCCGCCCCGGTCGGCGCGGTGGAAAAGTTCGCCACTCCCGGCGTCGTCACCATCGCGCAGCTCGAGGCCGCGCCGTATTCGGTTTCCGGTGACACGCAGTTCAAGACCCTCGTCTATATCGGCGACGGCAAGCCCTTCCTCGTCGTCCTCCGCGGCAACGACGAGCTCGAGGAGGCGAAGCTCGGCTCGCTCGGCTTCACGCTCTTCCGCCCCGCCACGGCCGAGGAGATCGAGCCCGTGCTCGGCGCCAAGCCCGGCTCGCTTGGCGCGGTGAAGGGCACGATCAAAAACGCCTCCGCCCTCGCCGGCGTCTTCGCCGACCACGCGATCCGCCTGATCGGCAACGGCGTCACCGGCGCCAACGAGGACGGCTTCCACCTGAAGAACGTCAACGTGAGCCGCGACCTCGCGATCACGAAGTTCGGCGACTTCCGCCGCGTGCGCACCGGCGAGCCCTGCCCGCAGTCCGGCCAGCCGCTCCAGTCGCGCCGCGGCATCGAGGTCGGCCACATCTTCAAGCTCGGCACGAAATACTCCGACAAGTTCGGCGCCGTTTACACCGACGACCAGAAGCAGTCGCACCCGATGGTGATGGGCTGCTATGGCATCGGCGTGAGCCGCACCCTCCAGGCGATCATCGAGCAGAGCCACGACGCCGACGGCATCATCTGGCCCTGGGCGGTCGCTCCCTTCCAAGTGCTCATCTGCCTGCTCGACCCGAAGCTGCCCGACGCCGTCGCGATGGCCGAGAAACTCGCCGCCGCCGCCGAGAGCGCCGGTGCCGACGTGCTGCTCGACGACCGCGAGGAGCGCCCGGGCGTGAAGTTCAAGGACGCCGACCTGATCGGCATCCCGCTGCGCGTGGTGATCGGCGGCAAGGGCCTGCAAGCCGGCGTCGTCGAGGTGAAGCCGCGCGCGTCGAAGGACGTGGAGAAGGTGGAGCTCGGCCGCGCCGAGGCCCGCCTGATCGAGCTGGTTCGCGCCGCCTCCGGCGCGCAGGGGGCGGCCGCCTGATGACGCGCGCCCTCGCCACCCCCACCATGGCCGCGGCCGAGCCACGGCTCGCCGGCGGCACCGCTCCCGCGGTCTCGCCCGCCGAGGTGGAGCGCACGAAGCCCGCGCTCTCCGCGCAGGGCCCGTGGCGCGTCGTCGTGCTCAACGATCCGGTCAACTCCATGAGCTATGTCGTGCTCGTGTTTCGCAAGGTCTTCGGCTTCTCCGAGCCGGTGGCCCGCAAGCACATGCTCGAGGTGCACGAGCAGGGCCGCTCCATCGTGTGGTCGGGCCTGCGCGAGCAGGCCGAGCTCTACGCCTTTGCGCTTCAACAGTGGCACCTCACCGCCATCCTCGAGACCGATGAAACGCATTGAGGTGAAGCTCAGCCTGAGCGTGGTGGCGCCCTTGCTCGACCTGATGAAGGCCTCCAGCGACGTGCTCGAGGCCCAGATCGCCGCGCCGCTCACCCTCGACGACATCGACGCCGATTTTCGCGACGACTGGAAGGCCGAGCTGCTGCAGGGGCAGCAAGAGGAGTTGCACGCGTTGATGGGCCTCTTCGACAGCGACTTTTTCGTCAACGGCGTGGTCGCCTTCGACGAGGACAACGCCGAGATCATCGTGCGCGCCTGCTCCGCGCTGCGCCTGCGCCTGCGCCGCCACGACCTCAAGGTGCTCGGCGACGAGCAACTGGAGAGCGGAGGCGTGGAGCTGGAGAGCCTGCCCGCGCCGCTGCAAAAGCCCTACATGTGCTACGTCTTCCTCGGCACGATCCAGGAGCTGATCATCCAGCACCTCGACGCCGCGATCCTGCGCGGGCCCTCCGAGCCAGGCGTGGAGTTCGAGGCCGCCGAAGACGACGAGGGCGACGAGGAGATCGGCGGTGACGGCGAGGATGAAAAAGGCTGAGCGAGGGGCCGGAGCCCGGCGCTCCCGGGGATGAGAGTCGTCTGCGAGCATTGCGGCCTGCCGTTTTCGCTCCCGCGGGCGGCGCCGGACCGGAGGGTGTATTGCTGCTCCGGCTGCGCGCTCGCCGCTCGCGTCTCGGTCGATGTCGCCGCGGGCGCGCCGCCCGCGAGCCCGCTGCTCGTCGCCGCGCTGGGGGTCGCGTTTCTCCACTTCAACCAGCTGCTGCTCTGGTTGCTCGCCGCGCTGCTCGCCCGGGAGGCCGAGGGCGCCTGGCTCGCCCCGGATTTTCTCGTCCTCGGTTCGCTCGGCCTGGGTTGCGCGGTGTGGAATATCCTCGTGGCCGCGCAGTATTTTTCCGGCGCGCGGCGACTCGTGGACTGGCTGCTCTTCGTCGGTTCGGGAGCGCTCTTGGTCTGCGCGGTCTGGAGCGTTGATCCGGCGCCCGCGGCGGCGGCGACGACCTTGCTCGGCGCATGGGCGCTGCGCGGTTTGGCCAAGAAAAAAGTTCCGCGCAAAAAGTAAGGCGACGAGGGCCTGTCGGGGTTGACGCTCACGAGTGCCGACCTATTTTTCGAAGCGTCACCCTGTGGTGTTCGAGGTGTTCTTTTTACGCTCTTTGCCTTTGAATCAAATCGGGAGCCAAAAACCGGGCGCACGCAGCTAGGCCGTAAATCGGACAGCTAACAAACGCACGGCGGTTCCCACCTTAACTTAAAAAGGTTAGAGGCCTTTGAGCACACGGCACAGGCGGGGTGGCACCACTTTTTCAACCAGCGCGCCGGGCGATTTGTCGCCCGGCGCGTTTTCGTTTTGGGAGGGGCGGCGTCCCCGCCGCCGTTGCCTGAGCAGTTGCTGCCGTCTCCGCTTGTCGATCACGGACGCCGGGGACGGCGTCCCTCCAAAAAATGGCGCTGGCGGAGCGGGCGGGGCTCGGTTTGGTAGGGCCTCGGCCTTACATCATCCGCATGAGCATCTCCTTCTACCACGTTCTGCACGTTTTCTCCCTGCTGGTTCTCGCCGGCTTCACGTTCTACGCCTTCGCGGCTCCGGCCGAGGCGCGGAAGAAGGTGCTCATCATCACCGGCGTCGCCTCGCTGCTGATGTTCATCAGCGGCTTCGGCCTCATCACCAAGCTTATCGGCACCGGCCAAGGCCTGTGGCCGGCCTGGGTCTGGGTGAAGTTGGTCGCCTGGCTCGGCGTCTCGGCGCTCGCCGGCATCGCCTTCCGCCGCCGCTCGGCCGCGACCGCGCTGATGGGCGTGCTCCTCGTGCTGCTTTTCGTCGCGCTCTACGCGGTGTATTTCATGAATCCCTACAACGCCCGCGGCTGATTTCGCCATGTCCGGCGCGCTCTGCGGCCTGTGGGTGGATGAAGCCGGGCGCGTGCACACCGCGCTCGAGACCGCCGACGGCGGACGCGAGACGCGCGTCGAGGAGTTGCGCCCCTTCGCCTGGCTCCGCGCCGGCGAGTTTCCCGCAGGCGAGGGCGTGGCGGTCGAGCCGCTGAAAGGCGAGGGCTTCTTCACCGAACTGGCGCAGGCGGACAACCTGTCGCGCTTCGCGGCTTGGCTCGAGGCCGCGAAGGCCGCGGGCGCGAAGGCGCTCGACGTCATCCGCCCCTACGAGAGCCAGTATCTGCTGCAAACCCGCCGCCGGCTCTTCGCCGAGCTGCCTTTCACGCGGCTGCGGCGTTGTCAGCTCGACATCGAGACCGCCTCCGCCGACGGCGGCTTCAGCGACGCCACGCGCGTCGAGGATCGTGTGCTCGCCATCGGCCTGCGCTGCGGCGGCGAGACCCGCTTCCTCGTGCTCGAGGCCGAGACCGACGAGGCGGAGAAGGCGCTGCTCGAGCGCTTCACCGCCACGCTCGCCGAGCTCGATCCCGACACGCTCGAGGGGCACAACCTCTTCAAGTTCGACCTCGATTACCTGCGCCTCCGCGCCAAGCGCCACAAGCTGCCCTGCGCCTGGGGCCGCTTCGGCCAGCGCGCGAAGTTTCGCAACAGCCGCCTCAAGGTCGCCGAGCGCTGGGTGGATTTTCCCCGCTGCGATCTGCCCGGGCGCACCGTGATCGACACCTACCTGCTCGTGCAACTGCACGACATCACGGCGCGCGAGCTCACCGGCTACGGGCTCAAGGAGGTGGCGGTGTATTTCGGCGTCACGGGCGAGGACGACGCCCGCACCTACCTCGCCGGCGACCGCATCGCCGAGGCCTTCCGCGCCGACCGCGAGCGTTTCCTCGCCTACCTCGGCGACGACCTCCGCGAGACCGCCGGCGTGGCCGACCTGCTGCTGCCGACCTACTTCGAGCAGGTGAAAACCTTCCCGATCCTGCTTCAGGAGGCCACGCTGCGCGGCAACACCGGCAAGATCGACCTGCTCTTTCTCGAGCACTACTACCACGCGCGCCAGGCCTGCCCGGTGCCGCCGGAGGTGGCGCCCTTCGAGGGCGGCTACACGCGCAGCTTCCGGGAGGGTGTCTATCGCCACGTGCTGCACTTCGACGTCGCCTCGCTCTACCCGAGCCTGCTGCTCCTCCTCGGGCGCGATCCGCGTAACGACACGCTAGGTGTATTCATTCCGCTCCTACGCAGCCTGCGCGAGTATCGTCTGCGCTACAAGCAGCTCGCGCGCTCCGCGCCGAGCGCCGAGGAGCGCGCCGAGGCGCAGGCCCGGCAGGCGAGCTTCAAGATCCTGATCAACTCCTTCTACGGCTACCTCGGCTTTTCCGGCGCGCGCTTCGGCGACGGCGAGCTGGCCGCGGAGGTGACGCGTCGCGGGCGCGAGTTGTTGCAAAAGCTGATCGAAGCCTTCGCCGCCGAGGGCTGCACCATTCTCGAGGCCGACACCGACGGCATTTACCTGTCCTCGGAAAAGCACTACGCCGCGCCCGAGGTCTTGCTCGCGAAAGTGGCGTCGATCCTGCCGGCGGGCATCGAGCTGGAGCACGACGGCAGCTACGAGGCGATGTGGTGCTACAAGGCCAAGAACTACGCGCTACGCGACGGCGAGCGCGTGGTGCTGAAGGGCAGCGCGCTGCGCTCGCGCGGCATCGAGCCGTTTTTGAAGAATCTGACCGGCCACCTGATTCGGCATCTGCTCGGGCTGGAGCCGGAGTCGCCGCGCGCGCGGCTGGAGGAGCTGCGCCGCGCGATCACGGCGCGCGAGTTGCCGGTCGCGGAGCTGGCGAAGACGGAGGCCTTGAGCATGAACCCCGACGCCTACGAGCGCATGATCGCCGAGGGCGGCAAGCCGCGGCGCGCCGCGGCGGAGGCGGCGTTGCGGATGGAGCGGCGGCCACGCATGGGCGAGCGGGTGACCTACTATCTGGCCGCGAGGACGAAGGGGAGCTCGGCGGACTGGGCGCGGGCGCGGCCGGTGGCGGAGTGGGATCCGGCGCGACCGGAGACGGCCTACGATCCGCAGGCCTATCTGGAAAAGCTCGACGAGTGGGCGGAGCGCCACGGCCCGCTCTTCGGCCTGCCGCC